>CAZKTK010000019.1:0-17599 GCA_964555535.1 uncultured Rhodospirillaceae bacterium | reverse complement strand
TCGTGTTGATCCTGGTGATCGTCATGATCCTGTTCGGCGCCGGCAAGCTGCCGCGCGTGATGGGCGATGTGGCCAAAGGCGTGAAGAGCTTCAAGTCCGGCCTCAAGGACGACGAGGACGAAGCCGTGGCGGAGGGCAAGCCTGCGGCGGCCAAGGAGGTCGAGCACGCCGAGCCTGCTCCGGCGACCCAGAGCGAAGTCCCGACGGACGAGCCCGCCAAGACCTGACCGCTAGGCCCGCATTTCGGTTGCGGGCATAACACTCGGCAATAGGCGCGCTGACATGCTGGATATCGGCTGGAGCGAAGTGCTGATCGTGGCGGTGGTGGCGTTACTCGTCATCGGCCCCAAGGATCTGCCCAAGGTGCTGCACACCATTGGCCGCTATGTGGGCAAGGTGCGCTCCATCGCGCGCGAGTTCCAGGATTCGATCGACGATGCGGTTCGCGAATCCGAACTCGCCGACGTCAAGAAGCAGATCGACAAGGCGGGCAGTTTCAACCTCAAGAAGACGGTTACCGAGGCGGTCGACCCCGACGGCAAGATCGCCGAGGCGACCGATATGAGCGCGCTCAACAAGAAATTCTCCTTCGGTGGCGACACGTCCAAGAAGGACGAGCCGGAAGCCGACACCGAGGTGGCCGAGGCCGAGGTCGCAGAGGCCGAGACCCCGGCGGTGGAAGCCCCGCGGCAGGAGGCCGTGGCGCCGGAGCCCAAGCCCGAGCCGGCGGCGGAGGTGGCCGAAGCGCCCGAGCCCGCTGCGGAGCCCACGCCTGCGCCCGAGCCGGCAAAGCCCAAGACGCCGGCCTCGCTCGCTGCCGGTGCCATGGCGGCGGCGGAGACGCTCAAGAAGGTCAAGGCGGCCGAGGCCGCCGCCCAGGCCGACACTACGGAGCCCAAGCCCGAGAGCACCGGCGCCTGATCCGTGGTCGATACTCCCCAAGGCGAAGCCGAAATCGAGGCATCGAAGGCGCCGCTGATCGATCACCTGATCGAGCTGCGCAACCGTCTCATGTGGTCGGTGGTGGCGCTGTTCATCGCCTTCATATTCTGCTTCCTGATCGCTGAGGAGCTTTACGCCTTCCTCGTCAGGCCCCTGGTGTCGATCTACCGCGACATGGGGGTCGAAAACCCGCGCATGATCTACACGGCCTTGCATGAGGCCTTCTTCACCTATCTCAAGCTCGCCTTCTACTCGGCGCTCTTCGTGGCGTTCCCGATCATCGCCAACCAGTTCTGGAAGTTTGTCGCCCCCGGCCTCTACAAGGACGAAAAACAGGCGTTTTTGCCCTTTATGATCGCCACGCCGGTGCTGTTCGCCCTTGGCGCAACGCTGGTCTATTCCTTCATCTTCCCGCTCGCCTGGCGCTTTTTCCTCAGCTACCAGACCGGCGCCGACGCGACGGGCATGGCCATCCAGCTCGAAGCCAAGGTCAACGAATACCTCTCGCTGGTCATGAAGCTGATGTTCGCCTTCGGCTTTGCCTTCCAGCTGCCGGTGGTATTGACGCTGATGGCGCGAGCCGGGCTGGTTACGTCGAAAGGCTTGGCGGAGAAACGCAAATACGCCATCGTCATTGCCTTCATCGGTGCCGCCCTGCTTACGCCTCCCGATCTGATCAGTCAGATCGGCCTCGGCGTGCCGATTCTCATTCTTTATGAGATTTCGATCTGGCTGGCCAAGATGGCCGAGAAGAAGCGCGCCAAGCGGGAAGCCGAGGAAGAGGAAGCGTATGCCGAGCCTGCAGCCAACGTGCCGGCGACGACCACGGACACCGCCCCGGCGGCAAGCGTGGCCGAGGACATCGACGACGAGACGGACTTTAATGCGGGCCGCTAAAAATGTTCGATATCAAGGCGATACGCGATAATCCTGAGGCTTTCGATGCAGGCATGGCGCGGCGCGGGCTGGAGCCTCAGTCGCCTGACATTCTGGCCATCGATGGTAAGCGCCGGGCTGCCATTGCCGAGGCGCAAGCCGTGCAGACCGAGCGCAATGCGCGCTCCAAGGCGATCGGTGCCGCCAAGGCCAAGGGCGAGGATGCGGATGCGCTGATCGCCGAGGTTGGCGCTCTCAAGACCAAGTTGCAGGAGGGCGAGGAGGCGGCGAAAGCGCTGGAAGCGAAGCTCGACGAGGCGCTTGCGGGCTTGCCCAATATCCCCGCCGACGATGTGCCCGACGGTGCCGACGAAAGCACCAATGTGGAAGTGCGCAAGGTCGGCGAGCCGAAAGCTTTCGATTTCGAAGCCCGCCAGCATTTCGAGCTTGGCGAGGCCATGGGGCAGATGCGCTTCGACGATGCCGCGCGCATGTCGGGCGCCCGCTTCGTCGCGCTGTCCGGTCCCCTGGCGCGCCTTGAGCGGGCGCTGGCCGCCTTCATGCTCGATTTGCAGACCACCGAGCACGGCTATACCGAGGTGCGCCCACCTTATCTGGTGCGCGACGATGCCATGTTCGGCACCGGCCAGCTGCCGAAGTTCGCCGAGGATCTGTTCCCGGCCGGCGATGGCTATTGGCTGATCCCCACTGCCGAAGTGCCTCTGACCAATCTGGTGCGCGAGCAGATCCTCGATGCGTCCACCTTGCCCATGCGGGTGACGGCGCACACGCCGTGCTTCCGCGCCGAGGCGGGCGCGGCGGGCAGGGATACCCGCGGCATGATCCGCCTGCATCAGTTCGACAAGGTGGAGCTGGTCTCGATCGTTGCCCCGGACGACTCGGATGCGGAGCTCGAGCGCATGACCGGATGTGCAGAGGAAGTGCTCAAGCGTCTCGGTCTCGCCTATCGCGTCATGCTGCTGTCGGCGGGCGATATGGGTTTCGGGGCACGGCGGACCTATGACCTCGAGGTTTGGCTGCCGGGCCAGGATGCCTATCGCGAGATATCGAGTTGCTCGACCTGCGGTGATTTCCAGGCCCGGCGCATGAATGCGCGCTTCCGCCCGGAAGGCGAAAAGGGCACGCGCTTCGTGCACACCCTGAACGGCTCCGGCCTGGCGGTCGGGCGCACCCTGGTCGCGGTCATGGAGACCTATCAGAACGCCGATGGCACCATCAGCGTTCCCGAGGCGTTGAAACCCTATATGGGCGGTATCGAGGTGGTCGGGCCGCAATGAGCGACATGGGCGGCATGCGGGTGCTGATTTCCAACGACGACGGTATCGGCGCGCCCGGCATCGAGCGTCTGGAGCGCATCGCGGGCGAGTTTAGCGACGATGTCTGGGTGGTGGCGCCGGAGAGCGACAATTCGGGCGCCGGTCATTCGCTGACCCTTTCCGAGCCCGTGCGCGCCCGCCAGCTCAGCGAGCGCCGCTTCGCCGTCAACGGCACGCCGACCGATTGCGTGCTCATGGGCGTGCTGGCGCTGATCCCGGACAAGCGGCCGGACCTCGTGCTCTCGGGAATCAACCAGGGTGGCAATCTGGGTGAGGATATCACCTATTCCGGCACGGTTGCCGCGGCCATGGAGGGGACACTGCTGGGCATTCCCTCGATTGGGCTGAGTCAGCACCGCGACGATGCCAAGGTCACGCCGTGGGAGACAGCGGAGAGCCATGCGCCGGGCCTGCTGCGCTCGCTGATCGAAAAAGGCTGGCCGGCCAACGTGTTTCTCAACGTCAATTTTCCCAATGTGCCGGCGGACAAGGTCAAGGGGGTCTCGGTCACGCGCCAAGGCCGGCGCAAGCCGGGCTCGAAGCTCGACCGCCGCGAGGATCCGCGCGGGCGGGCCTATTACTGGATCGATTCCGCGCGCATCGAGGAGCCGACCCTGGAAGGCTCGGACCTTTCCGCCATCTATGACGGGCGCATCTCGGTAACGCCCCTGCACCTCGATCTCACCCACCATGAGACATGTGTCGCGCTTGGCGCGTCGCTGGCCTCGTGAGCGCCGCCGTCCTCGATCACGAGACACGCAAGGCACGTCTGGTGCTGGATTTGCGCCAGGCAGGGGTGACCGACACCAAGGTTCTCGGCGCCATCGAATCCATACCGCGCGAAAGGTTCGTCGCCGATAGTCTGGCGAGCCATGCCTATGACGACAGCGCGCTGCCCATAGACTGCGGCCAGACCATCAGCCAGCCGGCGGTGGTCGCCTGGATGACCGTCGCCTTGCGGCTCGGCGAGCGCATGAAGGTGCTGGAGGTGGGCACCGGCAGCGGCTATCAGGCCGCGGTGCTGTCGAAGCTCTGCCGGCGGGTCTATACCATCGAGCGCTATCGCCCGCTGTTGCGCCAGGCCGAGGCGCGCTTCCGGGCGCTGGAGCTCAACAACATCACGAGCCGGGTGGGCGACGGGGCGTTGGGCTGGCCGGAGCAGGCGCCCTTCGACCGCATCATCGTCACCGCCGCCGCACCGCAGCCGCCGCCCGCGCTGCTCGACCAATTGGCCATTGGCGGTATCATGGTCCTGCCGCTCGGCGGCGAGGACGAGATACAGACCCTGGTGCGGATCAGGCGCGACGGCGACGGCTATCACCGCGACACCATTTTTGCGGTGCGTTTTGTGCCCCTGATCGCCGGCGTGGCGGAGGACGAGTAGATGCGATTGGCCCTGTGTCTTTGCTGCCTTGTGCTGGCGGGCTGCCTGCGACCCTGGCCGGCGCCAGCACCGGTCGCGCCTGAGGCTCAGGGGGCGGCATCGGTTGCTGTTGTTGAGTCAAATGCCACCAATGCGATTGCGCGCTCCGTCACCGTGGCCGCCGGCGATACCCTGTACGCCATCGCCCGGCGACAGGACGTCGCGATCCGCAGTCTCATCGAGGCGAACCGCTTGAGCCCGCCCTATACCTTGGTTCCGGGCCAGGTTCTGCGGGTGCCGAGCCTGCCCGAGTACCGCGTCGCGCAAGGGGACACCCTATACCGAATCTCGCGCTGTACCGGTGTCGACATGGCCGTGCTCAGCCGCCTCAACGGTATCGCGCCGCCCTATGTGATCTCGCCCGGCCAGCGCCTGCGGGTGCCGCCGCCGACGCGGGCGCCGGCGTGCCCCGCGCGCGAGGCGGTCACCGTGGCGGCCATCGCCCCGCCGCCGGTCGAGGCGGCGGAGGTGGTGCCCGTCGTCGCCACGCCGATCCCGCCGCCGACGCCGGGCCCGCCGCCCGCGGCGCCGGCGCGCGCCGGCTCGCGCTTCCTCTGGCCCGTCGAAGGTCCGATCCTCGCGGCCTACGGCAAACAGCCGAGCGGGCGCCAGAACGACGGCATCAACATCGCCGCGCCGGCCGGTACGCACGTGCGCGCGACCGAAAACGGCGTTGTGGTCTATGCCGGCAACGAGCTGCGCGGCTACGGCAATCTGCTGCTGGTGCGCCACGCTGACGGCTGGACCTCGGCCTATGCCCACAATGCGCGGCTGCTGGTCGGGCGCGGGGCGACCGTCGCCCGCGGGCAGGTCATCGCGGAAGTGGGCCAGAGCGGCAACGTCACCCGCCCGCAAAGCCATTTCGAGCTCCGCCGCGGCGCCGAGGCGGTCGACCCGGCGCGCCATCTCGCGCGGGAATAATCAGAGTCAGATATCGAGAGGCTTGCCGAGACGCCCGGCGAGATCCTGGATGTATTGCCAGGCGACGCGGCCCGAGCGGCCGCCGCGGGTGACGGACCATTCGAGCGCTTCGGCATGCAGCGTTTCCGCATCGGCGCCGAGCCCGAAAGCCTCCGCATAGCCCTCGACCATGGCGAAATAGGTGTCCTGGTCGCAATTGTGGAAACCGAGCCAGAGGCCGAAGCGGTCCGACAGGGAAACCTTCTCCTCCACCGCCTCCGACGGATTGATGGCGGTGGAACGCTCGTTCTCGATCATGTCCCGCGGCATCAGGTGCCGGCGGTTGGAGGTGGCGTAGAAGACGACGTTCTGCGGCCGCCCCTCGATGCCGCCTTCGAGCACCGCCTTGAGCGATTTGTAGGAGGCATCGTCGTGGTCGAACGACAGGTCGTCGCAAAACAGCACGAAGCGGCGCGTCGAGCTGCGCAGGATTTCCAGCAGGCGCGGGAGTGACGGAATGTCCTCGCGGTGGATCTCGACCAGAGCCAGGCTATGGCCATCGCCGCAAAGCTCGGCATGCACCGCCTTGACCAACGAACTCTTGCCCATGCCGCGCGCGCCCCATAGCAGGGCGTTGTTGGCGGGCAGGCCGTCGGCGAAGCGCCGCGTATTGTCGAGCAGGATATCGCTGACCCGGTCGATGCCGCGCAGCAGGGACAGGGGCACCCGGTTCACTTTCGGCACTGGCTGCAGGCGGTCGTGCTCGGCCTGCCAGACGAAGGCATCGGCGGCATCGAGGTCGTTGGCGGCAGCCGCCGGCGGGGCCAGGCGGTCGAGCGCCTCGGCGATACGGTCGAGCTGGCGGCGTAGGTCTTGATCTGTCGTCATCGTCTTCTCATCTCTGGAAGGGGCGCACCATAGTGACTTGCCGCGCCTCGCGCCACGTCCGTCTGTTGCATTGCGGCGGACGATGGTTATAGTCCCGCAACCCGCCGTGGGCGGGTTTTACGCGAACCAGGGAAAGGCTTTCCGACGATGTTGATTTCCGCCGCCTACGCGCAGGATGCGGCCGCAGGGGGCGGCGGTGCGCTGGTCCAGCTTCTGCCGCTGGTCTTGATCTTCGTCGTCTTCTACTTCCTGCTCATCCGCCCGCAGCAGAAGAAGCTCAAGGAACACACCCGCATGGTGGGCGACCTCAAGCGTGGCGACAAGGTGATCACGGGCGGCGGCCTGCATGCCACCGTGGCCAAGGTCGAGGATGATCGCACCCTGGTGCTGGAAATCGCACCCAACGTTCGCGTCAAGGCCCAGCGGCACACCATTACCGACATGGTGAGCAAGCCGCAGCCGCGCGCCGACAACGACGAATAGCCGGAGTTACAGCCGCCCATGTTGCGTTTTGAGCCCTGGAAGATCGCGCTGGTCTGCGTGATCTCGATGCTCGGCGTGCTCTATGCGGCGCCGAACTTCTTCTCCAAAGATTCCACCAGCGGCCTGCCGGGCTGGATGCCCAGCAAGCAAATCCACCTGGGTCTCGATTTGCAGGGCGGCGCGCACCTGCTGGCGCGGGTGGAGGTAGAGGAAGCTTTCAACAAGGTTATGGAAGGTGTCGTCGACGAAGCGAGGTTGAAGCTTCGCAGGAGCGGCGAACGAATTGATTACACCGGGTTGGTTCACACCGACACCGAGGCAAGTCTCACCCTGCGCGATGTGGCCGATAGCGAACGAGCCCAAGCATTGTTGGACGAGATTGCCGAGGACTTGGCTGTCACTATCGACGATTCTGGGTTCGTGCGAATGGCATTGACACCGGAATCACTGGTCGAACGCCAGCGGGACATCATCAACCAGTCCATTGAAGTTGTCCGGCGGCGTATCGACGAACTTGGCACGACCGAGCCCAACATTCAGCGCCAGGGCGATGACCGCATTCTGATCCAGGTTCCCGGGATCGATAATGCCGAAGACTTGAAAGATCTGCTGGACGATCCTGGCGTGCTCTATCTCAACATGGTTTGCGAAGATGCTTCGATACAGGACGCGTTACGCGGTCGGGTGCCGGCGGCGTGCGAGCTGCTATACGAAACAGTCCTCGACAGCGATGAACAAGGTCCACCAATCTTGGTGGAAAAGCGCGTGCAGCTCACCGGCGATAGCCTGACCTTGGCGCAAGCTACTGTTGATCAGTATGGCCGTCCGGCCATCGCTATCCGTTTCGACAGCGCCGGCGCCAGACGCTTCGGCAAGCTGACGACCGAGAATGTCGGCAAGCGCTTCGCTTTCGTGCTCGATGGCGCTGTGGTCAGCGCGCCTGTGATCAACGAGCCCATTCCCGGCGGCAATGGCCAGATTACCGGCAGGTTCTCGGTCCAAGAGGCCGAAATGACGGCATTGGTCTTGCGGGCCGGCTCCATGCCTGCGCCGCTCACCTACATCGAAGAGCGCACCGTGGGCCCAAGCCTCGGCGCCGATTCTGTTGCCGCCGGCAAGATCGCCAGCATCGTCGGGCTGGCGCTTGTCATCGCCTATATGATCTTCTCCTACAACCTGTTCGGTATCGCCTCGACCGTGGCGCTGACCATCAACATGGCCTTGATCGTTGCAGTGCTATCGACCCTGCAGGCGACACTGACCCTGCCCGGCATTGCCGGCATCGTGCTCACCATGGGCATGGCGGTGGATGCCAATGTCCTCATCTTCGAGCGCATACGCGAGGAAGTGCGCAACGGGCGAACGCCGTTCTCCGCCGTCGAGACGGGCTTCCGCCAGGCGCTCAGGACCATCATCGATGCCAATGTGACGACGCTGATCGCCGCGGTGCTGCTGTTCCAGTTCGGCACCGGGCCGGTGCGCGGTTTTGCCGTGACGCTCGCCATCGGCATTTTCAGCTCGGTGTTCACCGCCACCATGGTTACGCGCATGCTGATCGTGCTCTGGCTGCACCGCAAGCGCCCCAGCACGCTGCCGGTCTGAGCGGGAAGGAACAAGCCAATGCGTCTGCCTTTCATCCCGGACAATCCCGCCTATCCCTTCATGGATTGGCGCAAGAAGGGGTTTGCCTTTTCCGCCGTGCTGATGGTGGTCTCGGTGCTGTGCTATCTCACGCTCGGCCTCAATTTCGGCATCGATTTCCGCGGCGGCATCGTGCTCGATATCGGCACCGAGGAGAAAGCCGACGTGGCCGCCTTCCGCGACCAGCTTGCAGGCCTCGATCTCGGCGAGGTGCGTATCCAGCTGATCGAGGACATCACGGAGTCGGAAGAGGATGCCGGCAAGAACGTGCTGATCCGCATTGAGCGCCAGCCCGGCGGCGATGCTGCGCAGCAGGAGGCGATTGTCCGCATCAAGGGGACCCTGGCCAGCCATTACGGCGAGACGCTTGATTACCGCCGCACCGAAGCGGTGGGCCCGACCGTCGGCGCCGAGCTCAAGACCGCCGGTCTGCAAGCGGTGGTCTTCGCGTTGCTGGCGATGTTGCTTTACATCTGGTTCCGCTTCGAGTGGCAGTTCTCCGTCGGCGCTGTCGCCGCACTTGCCCATGATGTGGTGGCGACCATAGGCCTGTTTGCGTTCACCCAGCTCGAGTTCAATCTGGCGACCGTGGCGGCGATCCTGCTCATTGTCGGCTACTCCATGAACGACACCGTGGTGGTCTATGACCGCGTGCGCGAGAACCTGCGCAAATACAAGAAGATGGAGCTGGTGGACCTGCTCAGCCGGTCGATCAACGATACGCTGTCGCGCACCTTGATGACCTCGATCACCACGATGCTGGCCTTGCTGGCGCTCTATGTGCTCGGCGGGCCGGTGATCCGCGACTTCTGCTTCGCCATGATCTGGGGCGTGCTGATCGGCACCTATTCCTCCATCTTCATCGCGGCGCCGCTCTTGATCCAATTCGGGCTGGAAAGCCTGAGCCGCAGCGCGCGCCCCGTCAGCGCACCGCATCAGCCCCAGGAGCTGCCGCCCGCGGACGGCTGAGCGGGTGGACATCTCGCCACGGTTGGCACCAGGTTCTCCCGTCATCAATGCCTATGGCGGCGGCGGCTTCCGCATCGCCGGCGAACGGCATGAAGGCTCGCAGATCATCTTCGCCGACCAGGTCGTCCCTTGGCTTGCGGATGCGCTCGATGCGTCGGCCGAGGGGGCTCTGCTGCAAGCGCTCGATGATGCAAGTGCGGTGGAACTGTTGCTGATCGGCTGCGGTCCGGCCGCCACGCTGTTGTCGGGCGATCTGCGGGCGGCGCTTTCGGCGCGGGGCATCGGTGTCGACGGCATGGATACGGGTGCTGCCTGCCGTACCTTCAATGTGCTTTTGCAAGAGGGACGCCAGGCCGCGGCGGCCTTGATCGCAGTGGGGTGAGCGAGGGGCTCGCCCAATGTCTGCGAGACGTGCGGCGGCGCGACCGTGACAGATATCTCTGCGCCCTCTTCGCGCCGATGCCCGCACGCTCCCGCCTCGTAGCCCTGCTCGCGCTCGACCTCGAACTGGCCCGCATTCCCCATACCGTGAGCGAGCCCGCCTTGGCGCAGATGCGCCTGCAATGGTGGCGCGAGGCTTTGGACGAGGCCAGGCAGGGGCGTGCCGCGGCGCACCCGGTGGCGCAAGCATTGGCCGAGACAGGCGCTGCGGGGTGTTTTTCGTCAGACGAAGTGGAGGCTCTGTTCGCAGCCTATGACAGCGAGCCTAGCTCGATCCCCGGCATCGAGATGAGAGGTGCCGCGCATGGCGGTCTGGCGCTTGACGCGCTGGGCATTGTCGATGAGCCGACGCGCCTTGCCACCCACCATATCGGCAGTGCCTGGGCGCTTGTCAGTGCCATGCGAATGAACCCGTCAGCGGAGGCCGCGACATTCGCCGCCGAGCATCTCGCTGTTGCTGCCACCTTGCCGACAGAGCGTGCCGCCAGGCCGGCCTTGCTGCCTGGCGTGCTCGCCAAGGCGTATCTGCGTCGGCCTCAGGCGCGTTTGACGCCGTTTGGCCGTCAGCTCCGGCTAATGCTTGCCTATGCCTTTGGCTGAGCGCGAGCGCCCTCGTCGAGTGCCGCCGTCAGGGAGTCGATCAAGACCGGCACGGCAATCGGTTTGCCGATCAGTGCCCGCACGCCCGCCAACCGCGTGGACTCCATTTGGTTGGAGCCCGGATCGTCGGCGATGGCAATGACCGGTATGTCGCTTGCGGCCGGGTCATTGAGCAAGCCGTTGAGTGCCTGGCTTCCCTTGGCGCTGATGTCGATGAGGATCGCATCCGGCCGACGCAGCCTTATCAGCTCCAGGGCCAGCTCGACGGAATCTGCCCAGCTCATATAAACCTGCGGCATGCGGTTGAGGACTTCCTCGATCAGAGTGAGGTTGCTGGCGTCGCTATCGACGTAAAGCAGGTTATGCCTGTTCGGTTCGGCGTTCTGCGGTTCGGCCGTTAGCGGGGCCAGGCCGGCCTCGGCAAGGGGCAGTTCGATCCAGAAGGTTGAGCCCGCGCCCGGTTCGCTGTCGACACCAATCTCTCCGTCCATGTGCTCAATGAGCTGGCGGCAAATCGCAAGGCCCACGCCCGTCCCCTCGATCTGCTCGCTGTTTGAGCCGACGCGGCTGAACGATTGGAAGAGGAGCGCCTGATGGTCCGCGTCGATGCCTGGCCCTGTGTCGGCGACCGACAGGCGCAACATGCCGTTGGGCCTGGTAGTCGCGCTGAGCGTTACGGAGCCTCCGTGCGGGGTGTATTTGATGGCGTTCGAAAGCAGGTTGATGACAATTTGCTTGAGGCGCCCCGCATCGCCAAGCATGGCCGGCAATTCCGATTGGCGGGTTTCATCGGTTACGGTCAGGCCGTTGTTTGCGGCCAGCGGCATAAGCAGATCGAGCGAGTCGTCGATCAACTTGCGCAAGGGAACCGGCGCCTTATCGAGCGCGATAGCCCCGGCCTCGATTTTCGCCAAATCGAGGATCTCGTTGATAAGCGACAGCAGGTGCTGGCCGCCACTCATGATTTGCCGCAGGTAGTTTCGCTGATCCGCCTCCAGCCGCGTGTCGCTGTCGAGGTCGAGCAATTGGGCAAAGCCGAGTATGGCGTTCATCGGCGTGCGCAGCTCGTGACTCATGGAAGAGAGAAACTCGTTCTTCGCCTTGCCGGCGGTATGGGCTTCGGCCATTGCGGTGCGCAGTCGCTCTTCCGCATTGCGCCGATCGCTCACTTCCGCGGTCAGGGCGCGCGTGCGCTCCTCGACGCGGTGGTGAAGCCGCCAAGCCTCCAGCAACGATGCGTTCATGCGCCCGGAAATGGAAAGCACGACCGCAATGAAGAGGACTGAAAGGCCGGCAAGTGCGAGATAGATCGTCTCGTCCACCATGACCAGCCGCAGGCCCAAGGGCAGCAGAACGCCAACAACCAGTACCGCCGCTGCCGGCAGAATGCTGACATAGGCGAGCTGACCGCCCGCAGCGATCCCGAGCAGCAACGCAGCCATGAAAAAGTGATAGAGCGGCTCGTCCGGTATGAAGAACAGCCAGGGCACGAGAGCCCAGTTCGAGGCGTCGACAAGGGCGAACAGGACGAACAGGCGGATCCAGATCTTGGTCCGGAATCTGTCCGGGTTGCGTCGATGGGCGAGGGCGAGGGCGGTACCGGCCAAGGTCACCATGGCGACATAGGCGGACCAGGCGAAAAGGATGTTATGGGGTATGCGCGACCAATAAACCGCAATGCAGGCGCCGACTATGATCGGCACCGAAAGCATGTTGATCGGTAGCTCGCGGGAGACGCGTTGTACCTGCTGCCGGCGCACAAGGCGTCCGTGATGGTCGTCGCCGGCCTGACTCACGCGTGGCTATCCTCTTACCCGCTCCCGCTACATCCGTCCCCGACCATGCATATAGTGCGAAATTGCACCGTGGCATCATAAACTCAACCACTGGTCCAGCGCCGCCATAGCACGTTGCGAGTACGCCTTTTTGCGCTCTTTTTTCCGCATTTTCTGCTCCAGAGGCGGGAAAAGCCCGAAATTGACGTTCATGGGCTGAAACGTCTCGGCATCGCCGCCACCGGTTATGTGGCCGAGCAAGGCGCCGAAGGCAGTTTCGGCCGGGGGCAGACGCACATCACTGCCCAGGCGCTCGGCGGCGGCGAAGCGACCGGCCAGGAGGCCGATCGCGGCGCTTTCCACATAGCCCTCGACGCCGGTGACCTGGCCGGCGAAGCGCAAACGCGGCATGGCGCGAAGGCGCAGTTCGCTATCGAGAAGAGCGGGGCCGTTGAGGAAGGTGTTGCGGTGCAGCCCGCCGAGCCGGGCGAACTCCGCGCCTTCGAGGCCCGGAATGCTACGAAAGACGCGCGCCTGTTCGCCATATTTCAGCTTGGTCTGAAAGCCGACCATGTTGAATAGGGTGCCGAGAGCGTTGTCCTGGCGAAGTTGCACGACGGCATGGGGCTTGCGGTCCGGTTCGTGGGGATTGGTCAGGCCGACGGGCTTCATGGGGCCGAAACGCAAGGTCTCGCGGCCGCGTTCCGCCATGACCTCGATGGGCAGGCAGCCTTCGAAATAGGGGGTGTCCTTCTCCCAGTCACGGAACTCGGTCTTCTCGCCCGTGAGCAGGGCATCGATGAAGGCCTCGTATTGGTCGCGGTCGAGGGGGCAGTTGAGATAGGCGGCGGTCTCCCCGGCCGGGCCCGGCTTGTCGTAGCGCGACTGAAACCACGCCTTTTCCATGTCGATGCTCTCGCGATGGATGATCGGCGCGATGGCATCGAAGAAGGCAAGCTTGTCAGTGCCCGTCAGATCGGTAATGGCGTCCGCCAGGGCCGGTGAGGTGAGGGGGCCGGTGGCGACGATGACCGAATCCCACTCCGCCGGCGGCAGGCCCGCCACCTCGCCGCGCGCTATGGTGACAAGGGGTTGCGCCTCCAGCTTTGCCTCTACCGCCTCGGCAAAGCCGTCTCGATCGACGGCGAGCGCCCCGCCCGCCGGCACCTGATGGGCGTCCGCCGCTGCCATGATTGCTGAGTCGGCCCGGCGCATCTCCGCGTGCAACAGGCCGACGGCGTTCGATTCGGCGTCATCCGAGCGGAACGAGTTCGAGCACACCAGCTCCGCCAGATGCTCCGTCTGATGCGCGTCCGTGCCGCGCTCGGGCCGCATCTCGTGCAGAATTACCGGCACGCCGGCGCGCGCCAACTGCCAGGCTGCCTCGCTGCCCGCCAGTCCGCCGCCGATCACATGCACCGGCGAGGTCATGGCGATCGCACGGATGACATCGCTGTCAGCCAACGATCCAGCAGCCTTGCGTGACCGCCCAGCCGGGCATAGAGCGCTTTCGCCAGGGCCTCGTTGTGGGTGTGGACAGTCAGGTTGCGGTCGTCCGCCATGGCCAGAGCCGCACTGGCATCCGCATCCGACATGATGCCGACCTCCCGGCATGCACGAATGGTACCCTTGGGTGAGCCCTCGGCGCGGCCTTCATGGACATACAGGTGCCGTTGCACTGCTTTCCACATCGCTTCGAATGTGTACCCAAACCTTTGAATGGCGGCATCGCGCTCGACGTCATTCGGCGCCGCGAGGTCGGAAAGCTCGCTGAGGGTGGTGAGCGCGCGCCGTGCCATTTCGAGCCGTTGTTTCAGGCGCTCCACCGGATGCCCTCTTCGTACACTGCCTCCCGAAATTCACGGTCTGCATCATGGAGGTCGACGATTTCCACGCGGTACGGAATGGTGCTCTCCTCGAGCGCTAGGCGCAGCCGCGCCAGAAGACCGGTTGGCAACGGCGCTTCGGATTCGATGGCAATATCGATATCGCTATGCGGCCCCGCATTCCCCCGCGCATATGATCCGAACAGCCAGATCACGGCGTTGGTGCCGGCAAGCGCAGAGCTCACCAATTCGCGCGCGTGCGCCAGGCTGCGCTCGCGGATATCCACCGTCTTGGTCTCGGCATCGCTCATGTCTTCGGGATCCTTGGGTTGGCTGCTCGTACCACGCGCCCTTGATGATTTTCAAGCGGCAGTGCTCAATGACGGCAGCCGATTCACCGCTGAGGCAGGTCAGTCAAAGCGCCATGAAAACCATCGTCTTCCAGTCTTTCCGCGACGACCGCAGCGGCGCGATCGGGCGTTGCCTGGCGAGCGTCGAGGCTTGGGCGGCGCGGCAGGGCTATGCCTATCGCTTTCTCGGTGACGAGCTGTTCGACCGCGTGCCCGACTGGTTTCGCGAGCGGGTCGCGGGCGATCGTTTGCCCATGTCCGATCTGGCGCGGTTGGTCGTCGCCCGCGAGCTCCTGGACGAAGGCTGGGAGACGGTCGTCTGGCTCGATGCCGATGTGCTGGTGTTCGATCCGGAGAATTTCCGCATCTCGCTGGACGATGGCTATGCCTTCAGCCGCGAGGTCTGGCTGCGGCGCGGCGGGGCCGACAAGCTGCTGGCGACGGAGGGGCTGCACAATGCGGTATGTGCTTTCGCCCGGGGCAATGCGTTTCTCGAATTCTACATCCACGCCTGCGAAGCCATCGTGCGCGGGGCCGAGGGACCGATCCGCTCGCACGCGCTGGGTCCCGACTTCCTGGCCCGCATGGCGGACGTGATCGGCCCGCGCATCCTGCCCGATGTCGGCCTGTTCAGCCCCGTGGTCACGGCAGCCATCGCCAAGGGCGGCGGGCGCGCCTCGCAGGTCTATCGGGCAGCGTTCGGCCATCCCCTTCGCTGCGCTAATCTTTGCCTGTCTTTCCTCGACAGGGAGTCGAGCGGTGTGATACTCACCCCAGCCCTGTTGAACGAGGCCATCGACCGATTGATGGCATACGGTGAAAAGGCGTTAGGAGGCCAGCATGCCGCATGATTTCACGCCCAGCGAGCGCAGCCGCGTCAAGCGCTCCCATTTGCGGGGTGCCTATGATCGCGAGACGGTCTACGGGATCCTCGATGCCGGTCTGCTCTGCCATGTCGGCTATGTCATCGACGGTCAGCCCTATGTGACGCCCACCTGCTATTGGCGCGAGGGCGACAAGCTGTATTGGCATGGGTCGTCGGCGAGCCGCATGCTGCGCACCCTGGACACCGGCGTGCCGGTCTGCCTCACCGTTTCCATGCTCGATGGCCTGGTGCTGGCGCGCTCGGGCTTTCATTCGTCGATCAACTATCGCTCGGTCATGGCCTATGGCACCGCCAAGGCAATCACGGATGCCGAGGAAAAACTGGCGGCTCTGGTCGCTTTCAGCGAACGTCTGACGCCCGGACGCTGGGACGAATTGCGCGAGGCGAACGAGCAGGAGCTCAAGGCGACGACGGTGGTGGCGATGACCATCGACGAAGCCTCGGCCAAGATCCGCACGGGCGGGCCGAACGACGACGAGGAAGACTACGCGCTCGACATCTGGGCCGGCGTCGTGCCTGTCACGACGACTATCGGCGAGGCCATCCCAGACGAAAAACTCAGGCCCGGCATTCCCATGCCGGGCCATGTGGGGCAGTTTCGCTTGGACTGATACGGATTCCCTTCGGCCAAATAAGCCTCTAATGTCCCGTGACCTGCGTTCAGAACCTGTCTGAGGCTAGCGCTTTCGGATGCATATCAGATTTTGGGGCACCCGCGGCTCGATCCCGGCGCCCGGGCCTGGAACGGTGCGGTATGGCGGCAACACGGCATGCATCGAGCTGGGGTCGGATGCGGGTACGCTCATCGTTCTCGACTGCGGTACGGGGGTGCAGGCCCTGGGGCAGGATCTGGGCAGGAGAGGTGCCGGGGGCCGCTCCGGCCATCTGCTGATCACCCATGCCCATTGGGACCACATCCAGGGGCTACCGTTCTTCGACCCGTTCTACGATGCCGAAGCCGATTGGCATGTCTACGGGACCGGCAGCATGGGTGCGTCGATACGCGAGATCCTGGCCGGCCAGATGGACTACACCTATTTCCCCCTGCCGCTCGAACAGTTCTTCGCCAATTTGACTTTCCACAACGTGGTGGAGGGCGAATTCGAGATCGATGACGTACGCATCACGACGCGCTTCGTGAACCATCCGGCATTGGCCGTCGCCTATCGTTTCGAGTGCAACGGCGCCGTTGTCGTCTATGCCACGGATCACGAGCCCCATGATCGCCGGCTGGCATTTGGCGATGCGGCAGGAATGGTTGGTGAGGACGAAGGCTATCGGCAGTTCCTGCAAGGTGCGGACCTGTTGATTCACGATGCCCAGTTCACGGCCGAGGAATATCCCAACCGGATCGGTTGGGGCCACAGCACGGTCGAGTTCGTCGCCGATGTTGCGATGGCTGCCGACGTCAAGCGCCTGGCGCTGTTTCATCACGACCCGAGGCGCGAAGACGGCGATGTGGATAGGCTCGTCGAGCGGTGCCGGGATCGGGTGGCCGCGGCCGGCGGGAATGTCGAGCTGTTTGCGGCAGCCGAAGGCTTGGCCGTTGACGTGGCGGGCAGCACCAAAGGCAAGCCGTCTTCGGTGCAGACTACCGCCATTGTGGCGGAGGCCCCCGAGGTCCAGGATCAGGCTGTGCTGATCGCCGTCAGGGATGAGCCGAGCCGGGACCTGCTTTGCAGCGCTGCGAAGGCGACCGGGTTGCGCGTTCAAAGCGCGGAGAGCGGCGAGGCCGTATTGTCTACGATGCGCGAGGCACCACCATCGTTGCTTTTGTTGAGCGAGGATCAGCCCGACGGCGATGTCATGGCACTATGCCGATCCGTGCGCCTGCTCGCGAGCGAGATACCCATAATCGTGGTTTCGGACGGTGCCGGCGACATCGACCGTGCCGCAGCGGCGGACAGCGGCATTAGCGACTGGTTGGTGGCGCTCTTCAGCGAAGTCTACGTGCGCACGCGCTTGCGGACCTGGCTGATCCGGCAGGCCTATCGCTGAACTTCGCCTTGCCAACCGAGCGTGCCAATCGCCATACTTCGTGCCGATGTGCAACAACGGAAAGGAGGTGGTCCAATGTCTAGTGAATTCGGCGCCATGCCGAGCAGCTTTGGTACGGTTCGCGGGCGGTGGAGCGACCTCTTAGGTCTTTGCTGACACCGCGATCCTGTCATTAGGGCTATTGCATGGCCCATTCACGGAAAGGCGGCCCTAGAGCGTTTCACGTTTTGACGGAACCATATCCTGCGTTTGCGAGGAAGTTGG
>CAZKTK010000018.1:0-17940 GCA_964555535.1 uncultured Rhodospirillaceae bacterium | reverse complement strand
ATGTATCCCGAGACGCGCACCGTGCTCGATATCGGCGGTCAGGACACCAAGGCGATCCAGGTCGACGCGGCCGGCATCGTCGAGAACTTCCAGATGAACGACCGCTGCGCCGCCGGCTGCGGGCGCTATCTCGGCTATATCGCCGACGAGATGAATGTCGGCCTGCACGAGCTTGGCCCCATCGCCATGGAGGCGACGCGGCCGGTGCGCATCAACTCCACCTGCACGGTCTTCGCCGGTGCGGAACTGCGCGACCGCCTGGCGCTCGGCGAGAAGCGCGAGGACATCCTGGCCGGCCTGCATCGCGCGATCATCCTGCGCGCCATGTCGATCCTGTCCCGCTCCGGCGGGGTCAGCGACGAATTCACCTTCACCGGCGGCGTCGCCAAGAACCAGGCGGCGGTGGACGCGCTCAAGGATCTGGTCACGGAGAACTACGGCGACCTCACCATCAACATCAATCCGGACTCCATCTACACCGGCGCGCTGGGCGCGGCGACCTTCGCCGCCCGTGCCGGGGAGGCATGACATGACCATAATCGCAGGGGTCGATATCGGCACCGGCACCGTCAAGGTGGTGATCTTCGAGTGCGACGGCGGGAGCAGCCGTTGGCTGGCCAAGCGCATCGACCGCCTGCGCCGCCGCGACCCGATGGCACTGGCAGAGACCGGCTACCAGGCCCTGCTGGACGAGTTGGGGTTGACGCGCGACGACGTCGCCTATGTCGCCACCACGGGCGAGGGCGAGAACGTGCCCTTCCGCACCGGGCATTTCTATTCCATGACCACCCACGCCCGCGGTGCCATCCATCTCAACCCCGAGGCCCGGGCGGTTCTCGACATCGGTGCGCTGCACGGCCGCGCCATCAGCATCGACGAGCGCGGCAAGGTGCTGTCCTACAAGATGACCAGCCAATGCGCCTCCGGGTCGGGGCAGTTCCTGGAGAACATCGCGCGCTATCTCGGTGTCGCGGTCGATGAGATCGGCGAGCTGTCGCTGCAATCGGACGATCCTGAGAAGGTCAGCGGCATCTGTGCCGTGCTCGCCGAGACCGACGTCATCAACATGGTCTCGCGCGGCATCACCACGCCCAACATATTGCGCGGCATCCACGTCTCCATGGCCGGGCGCCTGGCAAGGCTGCTCAAGGCGGTCAAGGTGCCCAGCGGCGAGACCGTGCTGATGACGGGCGGCCTGGCGCTGGACGAAGGACTGATCGCGGCGATACGGGACGAGATCGCCGAGCGCAAGGTCGGCGTGACCGTCGAGAGCAGCCCCGACTCCATCTATGCCGGGGCCATCGGCGCCGCCCTCTGGGGCGCCTTCCGCCACGACAAGCTGGCCAGGCTCGGACAGCTGGCCGAGGCCTCCTAGCGCTCTAACCCCTCACCCCGCCATCGGCGTCATGGTGAGCGTGATGCCGCCGTCGACCAGCAGCTCGATGCCGGTGACGTAGCGGGATTCGTCGGACGCCAGAAAGATCGCCGCATTGGCCACGTCCCAGGCATTGCCCATGTAGCCCATGGGGCATTGGGCGTCGCGTTTCTTGAGCATGGCATCGATATCGTCATAGGCCGCCGAGACCGCGTCGCGGATCAGGGGCGTGTCCATGAGGCCGGGCAGGATGGCGTTGCAGCGCACCTGCTTGGCCGCATATTGCGTGGCGATATTGCGGGTCATGGCGTTGATCGCGCCCTTTGACGCGGAGTATGAGACGCAGGGGTAGCCGAGCGCATAGAACGAGGCGATCGAGGATACGTTGACAATGCTACCGCCGCCTTGGCGTACCATGTGCGGCAAAGCGTGGCGGCAGGTCAGATACATGCTTTTCACGTTGATATCGATGAGCCGGTCCCAGGCGTTCTCGCCGATCTCCTCCGGCCCGCCGGGCTCGACGATCCCCACATTGTTGTGCAGCACGTCGATGCGGCCGTATTTGGCCATGCACGCCGCGATCATCTCGGCCACATCCGTATTGGACGAGACATCCGTCTTGTGGGTGGTGCATTCGCCGCCCTCGCCGGCGATGATGCCCGCGGTCTCTGCCGCCGCATCGGGATTGATATCGACGCCGAAGACCTTGGCGCCCTCGCGGGCGAAGCTCACCGCCACGGCCTTGCCGTTGCCCCAGCCCGGCCCGATCGAGCCGATACCGGTGACGATCGCAACCTTGTTCTCCAGCCGATTGCTCATATCCCTCTCCCCCAAAACGCCAACGGACCGCCGCCCGGATGGGGCGACGGTCCGTTGCGGTCACATAACGCTGTGTCGGTCTATTCGTCGCGCTGCGAGCGCTTGCGCGCCAGCTTGCGGGCCCGCCTGACCGCTTCCGCCTTCTCTCGCGCGCGCTTCTCCGAGGGCTTCTCGTAGGCGCGGCGCATTTTCATCTCACGGAAGATCCCCTCGCGCTGCATCTTCTTCTTAAGCGCGCGCAGGGCCTGGTCGACGTTGTTGTCGCGAACGATGACTTGCAAGTGCTCAATACTCCAGCAAAGACGGCAAGCCGGCCCCAACGGCCAGCAAGGAGCGCCTAGTAGCACAGGCAGACGCCCTTGTGAAGCATGAGCTTACCCTGCCTTGATATCCCGCTCCTCGCGCGTGCCCGCCGCATCGAGGGTGATCTCGCGCATGACCTCTGCTGTCTTCAGACGAAAGCTCTCGAATATGCCCTCGCGGCCGGCGGCCTGGGCTGCGCCGTGACGCGGATTCTCACGCCAGGCGCGCACGGCCTCCGCATCGCGCCAGAAGGACAGGGAGACGAAGCTGCCCGGCGCGTTCACGCTCTCGAAGCGCTCGATGGAGAGGAATCCGTCCGCGGCCAGAACTTCTTCGCGCAATTCCTGGGCCCAGGCGAAATAATCGTCCTTGCGCCCCTCGCGCACCGTGAACTCGAAAATGACCGCGATCATCCCCCACTCCTTCTCTCATGCTTTACCACACAGGCCTGCCCGCCCATATTACACCCCATGGCTATTCTCAAGATCGCCCGCATGGGCCACCCGATCCTACAACAACGCGCCGTTGAGGTCGCGGAGCCGGGCAGCGCCGAGATCGCCCGCCTGATCGCGGACATGCGCGCGACCCTGGCCGATTCCGGCGGCGTCGGCCTGGCCGCGCCGCAAGTCCATGTGGGCCTGCGCGTGGTGATATTCGAAGTGCCCGGCGCACGCGAACCGGAAGAGGAGGATGCGCCCGACGTGCCGCCTACCGTGCTGATCAACCCGGTAATCGAGCCTCTCGGCGACGAGATCGCCGTGGACTGGGAGGGCTGCCTGTCGGTCCCGGACCTGCGTGGCGCCGTGCCGCGGCCCGCGCGCATCCGTTACCGCGGCATCGGCCTCGACGGGGCGGCGATAGAGCGTGAGGTCGGCGGCTTCCATGCCCGCGTGGTGCAGCATGAATGCGACCATCTGGACGGCATTCTCTATCCCATGCGCATGAGCGACCTGACCAGCCTGCATTACGTCTCCGAGATCCGCCACAACCCGCTGCTGCGCGGGCCCGCGGTGAAACCGACGGAGCAAAGCGATGTCGCCTGAGATGACACCACTGGCTCGTGACCTGCTGGCGGCGACGCTGGCGCGCGTGCCGTTCGACGGCTGGACCTGGTCGACGGTCGAGGCCGCGGCGCAGGATACCGGCGAGACACCGGCCACCGCGCGGCGCATATTCCCCCACGGCCTGCGGGATACCCTGTCTTTCTTCCTGGCCGAGGCGGATCGGCGCATGCTCGAAGAACTGGCGGAGCGCGACCTTGGCTCGATGCCGATCCGCCAGCGCATCGCGACCGCCATTCGCGTGCGCCTCGAACAGGCGGCGCCCCATCGCGAGGCAATACGCCGCGCCCTCGCCCTGCAGATGACGCCGGCCTATGCCTCGGCCGTGCCGGGCGACGTGGCACGCACGGTCGATGCCATGTGGCGCGCGGCAGGCGACACGGCAACGGATTTCAACCACTACACCAAGCGCGCACTGCTCGCCGGGGTCTACGGCGCGACCCTGCTCCATTGGCTCGACGACGACACACCGGACAACGCCGCCACCTGGGCCTTTCTCGAACGGCGCATAGGCGATGTCATGCGTATCCAGAAAGCCCGCGGCCGGCTCGACCTCATCGCGGCCAAGCTGACGGCACCCATCGAGGCCGCCCTCGCCCGGCGCGGGCAAAAGGCCGCGCGCGACTGGCAGGCCTAGAGCCCTTCAGGACTAGATGGAATCGGTTTGATGGCCCAAGGTGGCTTTTCGGGTAGGAGCGGCGCCGAGGATAAAGGTCGTCGACATCGGCGCCTTGCCCATCGAAGGCATATCCAACAGCTGGGACAGCCTCGTCGAACAGGACCTCTGCGACACCGTCGGTTTCGAGCCCAACGAGGAGGCTTGCGCAAAGCTCAACGCCGAGGCCAAGCCGTCACAGCAATACCTGCCCTACGCCATCGCAGACGGCGAGCCGGCGACATTCAGACAGTGCAATTTTCCCATGACGTCATCGCTGCTCGAGCCAAACGCCGCCCTGCTGAACATGTTCAGCAATCTCGGTGAGCTGACGAAGGTGGTGTCGCGCGAGCCTATCGATACCCATCGCCTCGACGATATCGATGCCGCCGCCGGAACGGATTTTCTCAAGCTCGATGTTCAGGGCGCCGAACTGATGATCACCGAGAACGCCACGAAGGTGCTGGCGGACACGCTCGTCGTGGAAACGGAAGCCGAATTCGTGCCGCTATACGAAGGTCAGCCCTTGTTCGCAGAGGTGGATCAGGCCCTCCGCCGGCAAGGCTTCATGTTCCATCTGTTCCTCGGATTCGCGGGACGCACCTTCAAGCCCATGCTGGTCAACAACGACCCCAACCGGGCGCTCAGCCAGGTACTGTGGAGCGAAGCGGTCTATGTTCGCGACTTCACGGCACTGGACCGCCTGAGCGAAGAGCAGCTGCTCAAGATGGCGATCATTCTGCACGAAGCCTACAATTCCTGCGACCTCGTCCATCACTGCCTGACCGCCCGCGACGTCATGACCGGCGACAATCTGGCGGCGCGCTACCTGGCGGAGGTCACTAGGAGCGAGGCTTGAGCCTTGTGACGTGCCCCATCTTGCGCCCCTCCCGCGCCTCGGCCTTGCCGTAGAGATGCAGCTTGGCGTCCGGATCATCAAGGACATCCAGCCAGTCATGTGCGGCATCGCCCAGCAAGTTCTTCATCTCCGCATCGGCGATGCGCTCCGGCGAGCCAAGCGGCAGGCCGCAGACAGCCCGCACGGTCTGCTCGAACTGACTGGTTAGACAAGCATCGATCGTCCAATGCCCGGAATTGTGCGGACGCGGCGCGATCTCGTTGACCAATACCCCGCCAGCCGGCGTGACGAACATCTCCACCGCTACCAGGCCGACGATCTCCAATGCCTCGGCGGTATGGAGTGCGCAATGTCGCGCAGCCTTTGCCACGGCATCGCTGATGGGCGCGGGCGCGATGGTGACATCGAGAATGTGGTTGGCGTGGCGGTTCTCCACGGCGCAATAGGGCACCATGGCGCCATCGACACCACGCGCGACAATGACCGAGATTTCGCGCTCGAAATTGACGAAGCCCTCGACAATACCGAGCGAGCCGCCCATCTCGGCCCAGGCGGCGTCAGCCTGGGCGGCATCGTCGATGCGCACTTGCCCCTTGCCGTCATAGCCCATGCGGTTGGTCTTGAGCACGCAGGGTGTGCCAAGCGCGGCGACCGCGTCCGCAACATCCCCCGCTCCCGCGGCGCGGCGAAACCCCGTTGTCAGGACACCGATGCTGTTGAGAAAGACCTTCTCCGCGAGACGGTCCTGGGCAACCTCCAAGGCCCGGGCACCGGGGCGCACGGGCACGTGCTCGGACAGGGTCTCGACCGCGACCAATGGCAGGTTCTCGAATTCGAGCGTCACCACGTCGACATTCCCGGCGAAGCGGGCCAGAGCCGCCTTGTCGTCATAGGCTGCGACGGTCGCCGCATCACATACCTGGCTCGCCGGAAACTCGCGCTCCGGGCAAAACACATGACAGCGATAGCCGAGGCGCGCCGCGGCAAGGGCGATCATGCGCCCGAGCTGGCCGCCTCCGAGAATCCCGATCGTCGCGCCGGGCGCGATAGCCTGCGACATGCCTCAGCCGGCCTCGTCGCTCGGTACTTCGGCCACCGCGGCGGTTTGCGCCGATCGCCAGGCATCGAGCGCTTCCGCCACGGCCGCATCGTCGAGCGCCACGACCGATGCCGCCAAAAGGCCCGCATTGACCGCGCCGGCCCGCCCGATCGCCACCGTTGCCACCGGCACGCCGGCGGGCATCTGCACGATGGAGAGCAGGCTGTCGAGGCCGTTCAGCGCCTTGCTTTGCACAGGCACACCGACCACGGGCAACGGCGTCATCGCGGCACACATGCCCGGCAGGTGTGCCGCACCGCCGGCCCCGGCGATGATCACCCGCAAGCCGCGCCCGCGCGCTTCGCCGGCATAGGCATAGAGGCGGTCCGGCGTGCGGTGGGCGGAAACGATTCGCGTTTCATGCTCGACGCCAAGCTTTTCCAATGTCTCGGCGGCATGCCGCATGGTCTCCCAATCCGACTGGGAACCCATGATGATGCCGACGCGCGGCGTCGATTCGCTCATGTCTGCCGATCCTCAAATGTAAGAATGTAAGAAGGACTGTCCGCGGGCGCGGTTGCGCTCTAGGCGATTATGTCCGGGACCAGGGCATCGCGCAAACGCCCCATGCGATCCTTCAATGCCAATTTGCGCTTCTTCAGGCGGCTGATGCGGATATCGTCATAGACCCCGCCAGCAGCCAATTCGGCGATTTGTTGGTCCAGAACCTCATGCTCGACCTGTAGGCTCTCCAACTGTTCGATCAAGCTATCCTGGTTCATCAATCTCCCTTGGCGCAGATGCTGGCCAAACCCCGCGAAAGCGCCGACACTATATCAAACGGGCTCGATTTGGGGAACATGCGGAGAAGCCATGACCGCATCGCGCGACACCTTGCCGTGGGAGGAAACGGCGTTCTGGGATTTCTCCCTGACGGTCTATGAACGCAAGGCCCTCGTTACCGCTTGCCACGAGCTGCAGGACAAGCATGACGCCGACGTGAACATGCTTTTGTTTTGCTGCTGGATCGGTGCCAGCGGGCGCGGCGCCTTGGCAAGCGACGATTTCGCCCACCTCAGCGAGGCCGTCTCGTTGTGGCAGCGCGAGGTGGTGACGCCCCTGCGCGCCGCACGCAGGCGCCTCAAGCAGCCGCCCCATGCGCTTGCCGGCCAGGCGGCACGATCGTTGCGCGATACGGTCGCGGCGGCGGAGCTCGAAAGCGAGCGCCTGGAACAGATGGCGCTGGTGGAGGTCCTGGAACGCAAGCCGGTGATTACGGACCTCGAGCGGCGGCGCCAGCACGTCGCCAGCACGCTTGCCGGCTACCTCGACTTCATCGGCTCCCCGGGCAACGAAGACGCCATCGCCACCCTGGTTGAGGAAACCTGCCGAATTTAGCCCGGCAGCGGATGCACAGCACCAATGCGCTGCGTCGATGGCAGAAAGTCGACCAGATCAGTACAGTTTCTGCCGCTCGACTTGAGATAACCGTGAGGGACAGCGCATATCATGGACGAGTACAGCCGATCCGAATCCGCCGAGACCGTTGCCGAGGAGTCCGTCAAACAGGTCGTGTGCCAGAGCTGCGACGGATTCTGCCCCGTCACCGCCAAGGTGGAGGACGGCCAGGCGGTCAAGATAACCACGCGCGAACACCCGCTGTTCAAGGGCGTACTGTGCATGAAGGGCGCCTATGCGCCGAAGCACTTCGCCCATCCCGACCGGGTCACCACCCCGCTCAAGCGGGTCGGCGAGCGCGGCAGCGGGGAGTGGCAGCGTGTAACCTGGGACGAGGCGATGGACGATATCGCCACCCGCCTGCAGAAGGTTATCGACGAACACGGCCCCGAGGCCTTCGCCGTCTCCCAAAGCGGCGCCACCGGGCTTGGCGACAACGGGCTATGCCGGCGCTTCATGAACCACATCGGCACGCCCAACTGGATCGGCGGCGTCTCCTACTGCGCCGGCAATACCGCCGCCATCAATCGCTATGTCTATGGCTGGTTCCCGCGCGCCGACATTCTCAATTCGAAATGCATCGTGCTGATCGGCCACGACCCGCGCCGGCACAGCTGGACCATGGAATACAAGGCCATCCGCCTGGCCCAGGCCAACGGCGCCAGGCTCATCGTCATCGATCCGCGCAAGAGCGAGAATGCGGAGCGCGCCGACCTCTGGCTGCCCCTGCGCTCCGGCACCGACGCGGCGCTGCTGCTCGGCTGGGTCAATGTCATCATCGAGGAAGAGCTCTACGACAAGGACTTCGTGCGCGACTGGACGGTGGGCTTCGATGCGCTGGCGGCTCGTGCCCGCGAATACCCCCTTTCGCGCGTTGCCGAGATCACCGGCGTCGACGCCGAACTCATCGCCGAAGCCGCCCGCATGTACGCGACAAGCGGCCCCGCCTGCATCCCCTGGACGCCGGTCACGGACCAGCAGGTCTCGAGCACCTCCGCCATTCGCCTGCAATGCATGTTGCGTGCGCTTTGCGGCCATCTCGATGTCACCGGCGGCGACCAGCTCATCGGCTTCAATCCCGCCGTGCGTTCGGATTCCGAGATCGAGGAGCATGAGGTGCTGGCGCCGGAGCAGAAGGCCAAGCAACTCGGCGCCGACCAGTTTCCCGCCTTCACCTATCGCGGCACCTCCGCCTTCTGTGACGCCTCGGAGAAGGTCTGGAACATCCGCTGGGCCAATCTCGTCGGCGGCTGCTACATGGCGCACCCCATGGCCGTCTTCAAGGCGATGGCGGAAAGCGATCCCTATCCCGTGCGCGCCTTCTTCGCCATGGCCAACAACACGCTGGCGGCCTTCGCCAATACCAAGCGCGCCTATGAAGGCCTGATGAAGCAGGACCTCATCGTCGCCTTCGAGCACATTCTGTCGCCAACCGCGCAGATCGCCGATTATGTGCTGCCGGGCGATTCCTGGCTCGAGCGCCCCAGCATGCAAGCCGGCATCAGCCAGCAAGCCATGCAGCCGCCGGGCGAGTGCCGCAATGTGGTGTATTTCTGGCATGCCCTGGCCAAGCGCATGGGGCTCGCCGAGCAGTTCCCCTGGGCCACGGCGGAGGAGATGCTCGACTATCGCCTGGAGCCCGGCGGCAAGACCTGGGCCGAGGTTGCCTCGGCCGGGCGCGCGCCGAACCTGAACAAGGGCCAGGCCGAGGGCGACGGCGAGCGCAAATATCTCAAGACCGGCTTCGCCACCCCGTCGGGCAAGGTGGAGTTCTATTCCGAGGTGCTGGAAAGGCTCGGCTTCGATCCCCTGCCCTATTACCGCGAAGCCATGGGCACCTCCGAGCGCTACCCATTCGCCTCCTTCGTCGGCCTGCCGGAGGACGAGTATTTCCGCTCCGGCCACCGCCACGTGCCGGAGCTGCGCCAGCGCGCCGAAGATCCGATGTTCTTCCTCAACCCGGCGGATGTCAGCGCACTCAGTATGAGCGATGGCGACTGGGCCCGCGTCGAGACGACGACCGGCGCCATGCTCGGCCGCGTCTACGGCCGCACCGGGATGCCCCAGGGCCTGGTACGCGTGCCGCACGGCTGGTGGAAACCGGAATCGCGTCAGGGCGGCGATCACCTGAGCGGCATGTGGGACTTCAACGAAGCCCAGCTGGCGGAAGACGAGGACCTGTCGCTCGTCGATGCCGAGCAGGGCGTGCCCCACCTCAAGGGCGCCCCCTGTGCCGTCGTCAAGCTGAACGAGGCGGAGGTTGCCGCGCTGGAAAGCGAATACGGCCCCACCACGGCCTTGCCCCGCGGGCCGGAAGGCAAGGTCTTGAAGTCAAAGGCCCTGCCCGGCGAATTCGACTTCATGGAAGACGACGACGTCGGCGAAGGCATCGAGTTCGAAGCCGCCCAGCTGTCACTCTACGGCCGCTACTCGATGTAGGGCTATAGATCCCCGTAGCCTGTCGGCCCCGGCGCGCCGGCGTCTATGTCGTCGAAGAGGCCGACATCGGCGAAGAGGGGGTCGAACGCGATCTCGATGTCGAGGGGCGGCAGGCCAAGGCCGGTGATAGTGGCGGCGATGTTTTCTGCCGCGCTCTTGCTGTCCCATTCATACGGCGTGCGGGTGTGGACGGCCTCGTCGTGCCAGGCACCGCGGACCTTGTAGCGAAATCGCACATATTCGCTTTCGTCGTCCATCGACAGCGAGAGCAGGAAATGGGGCGCCGATGCACCGCCCTTCTTTTGCAGCAGCAAAAAATGTCGCGGCCTGAGGCGGTGCAGCAGCCAATGGCTCACAGCGTCGCCCGCGTGAACGCCTCCACATGGTCCAAGAGCGCGTCGCTGGCGGCGCCGGCGGCGTCTTCGTCGCCCTCGGCGATGGCGAGCGCGATGGCGCGGTGGAAGTCGGCGGCCTCGCCGATCTCCGAGAAGCGCTCGTGGTGGGCGTACCAGAAGCGGCGTGACAGGCCTTGGGTGAGCGATGCCGCCTCGGCGGCGAACTCATTGCCCGCCGCGGCAACGATCAAATCGTTGAAGGCGCGGTCGGCGCGAGTGAAAAGCGTGTCGTCATTCTGACGCGCCGCCTCGGCAAACTCGGCGGCAACGGCGCGGAAGCCCTCGGCCTGCTGCGGCGTGCGGCGGCTGGCGGCACGGGTCGCGAGCAGCCGGTCGATCTGCCGGCGCACATCGAGCATGCGCAGCTGGCGGCCGACATCGAACTCGGTGATGAGCAGGCCGCGCCGCGGCATCACTCGCACCAGGCCCTCGCGCGCGAGCTTCTGCAGCGCCTCGCGCACCGGCGTGCGGCTCATGCCGAGGCTCTCGGCGAGCGCCCCCTCCGAAACCGTCGCCCCCGGCGCCAGCGCCAGCGTGACGATCATCTCCTCGATCTGCCGATAGGCGCGCCGGGTAAGGCTGTCCGCCGTCTCCACCTGCTGGTTCATGGGCTGCCTTGCCAAATCCAGTATTCTACTTGCATACTACTCGCGTACGGCTGGTTTTACCGTTGATTATCACGAAATCGGACCCGGGTGCCAGCATCGCCGTGCCTCACACCGTCTCCGATCTCGCCGAAGGGGTGCAACGCCATCAAGGTCCTCTTCCACTATCATGCCGGCAACTGGCTTGGCTCACGTCTTGCTGCGCTTGGCGAAAGTGACGGTCTTGACGTTACGGTGATTGCCGCGGATGACCATGATGGCTTCGCCACCGCTCTGCCCGAGGCCGAGGTGATCTGGCACGTGCTGGAACCGTTGACCGCGGCGCATCTGGCCGAGGCAAGCACGCTGCGCCTGGTGCAGAAGATCGGCATCGGCCTCAACACCGTCGATGTGGAGGCGGCGGCGGCGCGCGAGATCGCCATCTGCAACATGCCGGGAACAAACAGCCAGGCCGTGGCGGAGATGGCGCTGAGCCTGATGCTTGCCTGCCTGCGGCGACTGCGCCCGCTCGATGCCGCGACCCGCGACGGGCGTGGCTGGGCGCTGCCGGCGGATCTCGGCGAGAGTGTCGGCGAGATCCGCGGCCGCACCGTGGGATTGGTCGGATTCGGCGCCGTGCCGCAGCGCCTGGCACCGGTGCTCGCGGCGCTCGGGGCGCAGGTGATCTATGCGGATCCCAACGTCGAGCCCCAGGCGCCGTTCGAGCGCGTGACACCGGAGGTTCTTCTGAGCCGCTCGGACATCATCTCGCTGCACGTGCCGCTGGTGGCAGCAACCGAACACATGATCGATGCGGCGGCGCTGGCCCGCATGAAGCCCGGCGCCATCCTGGTGAACACCGCCCGCGGCGGCCTGGTCGATTATGCCGCGCTGACCGATGCCCTGCGTGCCGGTCGCCTGGCCGGAGCCGGGCTCGACGTTCTGGCCAGCGAGCCGGTCGACCCCGGCGACCCGCTGCTGGCGCTCGACACCGTCGTCGTCACACCCCATGTCGCCTGGCTGACGCGCGAGACCCTGACGCGCAGTCTGGATATCGCGGTCGAAAACTGCCGCCGTCTGCGCGACGACCGGCCGCTGCTGCATCGAGTCGCTTAGGAGACGGCATCCCGAAGGCGTTCCGGCCGGCGGCGGGCGAGAACGCCCGAATCCATGACGATCTGGGTCACGGCTTCTTCCTGCCGGTAGGCCATCATGTGAATTCCCGAGACACCTTCGATCTCGGCGATCTGCTGGATCAGTTCGATGCAGATCTTGCGCCCTTCCGCCTTCTGGTCTTCCGCGCCGGCGAGGCGATCAATGACCGCATCGGGAATATGCACGCCGGGCACGTTCGAGCGGATCCAACGCGCCGCCCGCGCCGAAGCCAAGGGCCCGACCCCCGCGATGATGTAGCACTGCTCGTGCAGGCCGAGATCGCGGACGCTGGCCATATAGCGTTCCAGCAACGGCACGTCGTAGCAGTATTGGGTCTGCACGAACTGGGCACCGGCGGCGATCTTCTTGGCAAGCCGCAGCGGCCGCTGCTCGAAAGGCGGCGCGAAGGGGTTGGCGGCAGCCCCGCGGAAGACCCGCGGCGGCGAGGTGATCTTGCGCCCCGAGCGGAACTTGCCCTCCTCGCACATGCCGCGAATGGTCTCGAGCAGGGTGATCGAATCGAGATCGAAAACGGGCTTGGCTTCGGAATGGTCGCCGACGGCAACCGAGTCCCCGCTGAGGCAGAGCATGTTGCGCACGCCCATCGCCGCAGCACCCAGCACGTCGCCCTGGATGGCGATGCGGTTGCGGTCGCGACAGGAAATCTGCATGACCGTGGCATAGCCCGCGCGCCGCAGCAGGGCGCAGATGCCAAGGCTAGACATGTGGCAATTGGCGCCGGAGGCATCGGTGGCATTGATGGCGTCGCATACCTGCGAAAGCACCATGGCGCGGTCGAAGACATCGTCGGGATCGGCCGAATCCGGCGGGTTGAGCTCCGCCGTGACCACAAAGCGCCCGGCCCGCAAGGCGCGCTCGAAGCGGCCCTCGGCATCGAAAGCGGTGGTGGGCGCGCTCATGCCCGCTCGCCCCCGTCGACCTGGTCGAGCAATGCCAGCCAAGCCGACTTGCCCCGGCGCCCGTGGTCGACCGGGATCAGAATGCCGGACAAAGGCATGGCTTCGCCGAGCCCGCGGCACCCCTGGCTCGCCGCCACCCAGACACAGCGCATCTCCGGCTTGACCTCGCAATGGCCGTCGCCGCGCACACCGCCGCAGGGGCCGTTCCGCAAGGTTTTCGGACAGTTCATCGGGCAGGTCATACCGGTTTCCGACAGCACGCAATTGCCGCACATCTGACAATCGAACAGGAACCCTTTGACGCCACGCTCCAGGAACGCCAAGGGCCGCTCCAGGCGCTCTGTCCCGATCGCTCGCCACAGCGGCGCCATGCCAAGAAACAGGGCTTTGCTCACGCGATACGCCGCCATAAAGGGGCGCGGATGCCGGCTGGCCCATTGTCGCATCGCCATCATGGCTCGATCCCTGCTGGACATCAGTCGTATACCAAACGTATATTGAGCCTAGCGATGGCGTGTCGCAAGCATTTCTTCCGAGGGCCGCATGGGTCATATCGTCGATTTGGGCAAGCGCATCGAGCTGGTGCCCATGGATCGCCACTTTCACGACGTTACCTTGGCGCTGTACGAGCGGCCGGGCGACGCCGCGAGCTTCCAGGTTCACACCTATAGCGGCCATGATGGCTCTGCCGGCCGCATGGCCTGGATATCCGAGGCCATGCAGACGCTCGGCGGCATGGTCGCCGACGGCGACAAGGGCCTGCGCTTCCCGTGCGGGTCCGAGCATGCCATGGCCGTGCGCCGTCTGTTTCTCGAGACCTGCAAGCTTGACCCGGCCGAAGCGGTGGCGCCCAAGCCGCTCACCGTCTTCGACAAGAAGAGCGATGGCAACATCACCGTCGCCAGCCTCGGCGAGGGCCGATACCAGGTCTCGGCGGACGATCCCGCGAACACGCGGCGCATCACGGCGGTGGCCGGCGGACTCGTCAAATTGGCGGAGATGGAGGCCGAGAGCGACGACACGGTGGCATTTTCCTGCGGCCATTCCCATGATGCGCTGATCGGCATGCTGCTGACCCGCGCGCTCAATGTCCGCATCGCCATGCGCGAGCAGGCAGAGGCCGCGGGCCGCGGTGTTCTGGCCGCGCCGAGCGCGCAGGAATAGCGAGATAACAGAGGGAGGCTCCAATGACCGATATCGCCCCCATGACAAGCCGCGAACGCGTGCTGGCGGCCCTGGCCAGAGAGCCGGTCGATCGTACGCCCATATGCAATCCGACCTCGGTCGCCACGGTCGAGCTGATGGATCTGGTGGACGCGCCCTTCCCCAATGCCAACCGCGAGGGCGAGCTGATGGCGCGCCTGGCGGCGACCGGCTACACCGAGCTCGGCTTCGACGCCATCATGCCGGTGTTCTCCATCATCCAGGAATCCTCCGCGCTCGGCTGCAAGATGCAGTGGGAGCAGAAGGACAATTGGCCCACCGTGCGCATGAAGGAGCCGATCTGGCAGACCGCGGACGATATCCGCATTCCCAATGATTTCCTCACCCACCAGGACACCGCCTGCGTGCTCGACGCCATCCGCCTGCTGCGCAAGGAATTCGGCGACGAGGTTGCCATCGTCGGCAAGACCATGGGTCCGTGGTCGATGGCCTATCACTGCTTCGGCGTGGAGCCGTTCCTGCTGCTCTCGCTAGACGATCCCGGCAAGACCAAGCTGGTGCTCGACCGCCTCAAGGAAGCAACCGTGCAGTTCGGCCAGGCGCAGATCGATGCCGGCGCCGATGCCCTTTGCCTGCCGGACCACGCCACCGGCGATCTGGTGAGCGGCGAATATTACGAACGCTACCTCCAGGAGGTACACACGGAGTTCGCGGAACGCCTCGATATTCCGCTGATCCTGCATATCTGCGGGCGCACTGTCGATCGCATGCCTTTCATCGCCAAAACCGGCATGGCCGCCTTCCATTACGACTCCAAGAACGAGCCGCCGGAATCCATGGAAGCCGTCGACGGCGGTATCGCCCTGGTCGGCAACATCAACAACCCCGAAACCTTGTTCTCCAAGGGGCCGGAGGCGGTTCGCGCCGAGGTCTATGCCAATCTCGATGCCGGCGTGCAGCTGATCGCGCCGGAATGCGCCATACCCCTGCAGACCTCCATCGAGAACCTTCTCGAGATCCCCAAGGCCGTGCGCGACTGGCACGCCGATCACCCGCAAGTTCACTAGACCGCGAGACCGATTGCCATGGCCGAGTTGTCCGATATCGCCAACGAAATTCTGCGTGACGAGATCGAGGAGTTCATCGAACGCCCCGAGGAGATCGAGCGCATCGTCAACCTCTTCGCCAAAGCACGGCCGCTGATGCAGGACATCGCCGTGGCCATCATCGAGGGCGATGATTCCACCGCCGACAAGCTGACCAAGCAGGCGCTGGACGACGGCATAGAGGCCACCGAAGTGATGGACGACGGTCTGATCGGCGGCATGGGTGTGGTCGGCGTGAAATTCCGCGAGAACTTCATCTTCGTGCCCGAGGTACTCTCCTGCGCCCGCGCCATGAAAGCGGGCATGACCCATATCGAGCCGATCCTGTCGGCCTCGGGCGTGGAGCCCATCGGCACCGTCATCATGGGCACGGTCAAGGGCGACCTGCACGATATCGGCAAGAACCTCTGCATCATGATGCTGCGGGGCGCCGGCTTCACCGTGATCGATCTCGGCGTCGATACCTCCGACGACGAGTTCATCGATGCCCTGGAGGAGCACGGCGCGCCGGTGCTCGGCATGTCGGCCCTGCTGACCACGACAATGCCCAACATGGGCAAGACCATCGAAGCCATGATCGATGCCGATGTCCGCGACGATGTGCGTATCATGGTGGGCGGGGCGCCGGTCACCCAGGAATTCGCGGACGACATGGGCGCCGACGGCTACGGCAAGGATGCGCTCGCCTGCGTCTCGCTCGCGAAGGATCTGGTTGCGGCCGGAGCCGATGCCTGACAAGCCCAAAGACTCCGAAAAAGAAGCCCTCCAACAGCGGCTCAACCGCATAACAGAGCTGTTCGAGGGCATGATTCGCCATGCCGAGGTGCAGGCGACCGAACGCTGCCCCTACCGCGACCGCCACGACAACTGCACCGCCCATGTCCGCTGCCGCATGCAGCTGCGCTACGACGACGACAAGCTGCCGACCTGCACCCATGACGGCACCTTCGACTATCGCGTCGCCTGGGACAGCGAGCCGGGCCATTATGACCGGGCTAAGAAAAAAATATCCCGCATCAAGCGCGAAGCGCGGGCGCGGCGCGGCGAAGACACGCCGGACCGGTGAGCCAAGTCTCCCACGGCGGCGAGAGCCGAGAGCTTGTCGCCGGACGCACGCTGTTCGACTATGCCGACGACCTGGCCGTGGAAGTGGCCACCTCCTGCGGGCGCTCCGGCACCTGCCACGAATGCGTCGTCGAGGTCAGCGAGGGGCTTGATGCGCTGGGTCCGCGCAGCGAGGCGGAAGGCTTCCTTCAGGACCCCTATCGACTGGCCTGCCAGGCGGAGATCACGAATGACAAGGACATTTCCTTTGCGCCCTTGCGGCGCCGGCCGCGCATACTGACAGATACCCATTTCGACGAGACCCTGGCGCGCGACCCGGCCGTGATACGCCGCGGCAACGACATTCTCATCGATGGCGAGGTCGTCGATCAGGCGCGCAAGCGTGTGCTCGGCATCGCACTCGACCTCGGCACCACGACGGTGGTGATGGACATCGTCGACCTGGAGACCGGCACCAGCGTCGAGACCTGTGCCTTTGCCAATCCCCAGGGCTTCGGCGGCTCGGACGTGATGCACCGGATTTCCTATGACGAAGCCAATCCCGGCGAGCTGCAAAAGGCGGTGGTCAGCGCCATAAACCGCGAGATACGGGATGCCGCGAAGCGCCATCGCTTTCCGCGCCGGGCGATCTACGAGATCGTCGTGGCGGGCAACACCACCATGCGCGACCTGCTGTTCGGCATCGATGTGTACAGTGTCGGCCAGAAGCCCTATCGCTCTCTCGTAGAGGCCGGATGGCGCGAGGGAAAACGAGACGGCACGGCCTTGGAGGCGAATGCCTGGGATCTCGGTTTCCGTGCCAATCGGAAGACGCGCCTCTACGGGCTGCCGCTGATCGCCAGCCATGTGGGTGGCGACACCGCGGCCTGCCTCGCCGCCACCGGGCTCGATCCCGACGGCGACGCGCCGGAAATGCTGATCGACATCGGCACCAACACCGAAGTGGTGGTGCGTGCCCACGGCCGCATGCTTGCCGCCTCGTGCCCCGCCGGGCCGGCCTTCGAGGGCGGTTTGGTGACCTGGGCCATGCGCGCCTTTGACGGCGCCATCGAATCCCTCGATTGGCAGGATGGCGACTTCACCTTCCGAACCATCTCCGATGCACCGCCGGAAGGGCTGTGCGGCTCCGGCCTGGTCGATCTCGTCGCCACCCTTCGCCGCCAGGAACTGATGAACCCGCTCGGCATCTTCTCCGGCGGGCGCAAGCAAATGCAGATCGGCGTCGTGCCCGAGCGCGGCATCACCTTTTCCCGCGCCGACGGAAGCCACCTCGCCCAGGCCAAGGCGGCCAACGCCTGCGGCCAGCAGATCGTGTTGCGCAGCCTCGGCATCGCTCCCGAAAAGCTCGATCGCGTGACGCTCGCCGGCGGCTTTGCCAATACGCTCGATGTGGACAACGCCATCGCCATCGGCCTGCTGGCGCCGGTGAACCCGGCCCATGTGGTCAAGGTGGGCAACGCCGCCCTGCACGGCGCCCGCAAGGTGCTATTGTCGCTGACCGCGCGCCGCGCCCTGGAAGACACCGTGACCCGCGTCGAGCATA
>CAZKTK010000017.1:0-18066 GCA_964555535.1 uncultured Rhodospirillaceae bacterium | reverse complement strand
GCAGGTTATGGCTAATGCGCAACGGCGGCGCAACACTTGCCGGGGAGAGGATTTCCTTTGCCGCGGTCCTGCACTAGGTTGAAAGCGTGAGGAGCCCGGACAAAACGGGGGACGGAGATGACATATCACGTTCTGATCGAAGGTGAGCAAAAGGGTCCTTACGAGGCCTCGAGCGTCGCCAGAATGATCGAACATGGCGAGATCGACCAGGCAACCCTGGTTTGGACGGCCGGAATGGACGACTGGCAACCGGCGGAGACCGTGCCGGAGCTGGCGGCCTTGATCGGCGCAGCGTCAGCACCGCCGCCGCCGCTGACGGCCACACCACCGCCGGAGCCAACCACAGACATGCCCAGGGCCGAGCCGATCGCCCCGAGCGGCGGGCGCCTCGCCATCGGCGGCACTTTCGGCCGGGCCGTCGCCGCCTTCACCTATCAGCCCATCCGGGCGCTGATCCTGGCCTTCCTTTACCTGGCAATCCTTTTCGCAATTAATTTCGGCGTGACCTATGCCATTGCGGGCCCGGAGATCCTACTCGCGGGCAGCGACCCGCAGACAGGGCCGGTGGAGTTGCCGCCGGACCAGGCCCTCATCATCTTCGGCGTCATCATGGTCGCCTCGATCGGGCTCCTGGGCGGCATGGTACGGGTACTGACCGAAATGGCTCACCAACGCCCGGCCAATATTGCTCACCTGTTCAGCGGCTTCGTCCGCATTATCCCACTGTTCTTCGGTATCATCTTCTACGCTGTCATGGTCAGCGCCGGATACGTGCTGCTGATTCTGCCCGGAATCTTCCTGATGTTTTCGATGATGCTGTGGCCGTTCTTCGTGGTCGATTCGAGGCTGGGGCCGGCGGCGTCGCTCGGCGCCAGCTATCGCGCGGTGATGCGGCTCGGTTGGTGGCAGGTCTTCGTTACGTTGTTGCTCACCTGGGCGATGATGATCGGCATGTTGTTCATCCTGGGGTTCGCCGTCTCGCTGATCGGCGCCGGGGCCGCCGCTACCCTCTCGCAAGCCATGGGCGGCGGCGAGCCGTTGAGCGATTTTACGGCGCTGTGGGCCATGATACCGATAATGGTGCTCATGATGCTGATCGTGCTGGTGATGAACCTTGCCTTCGGGCTCGTCATGGCCTCGATCTATGCCCAGGCCAAGGCCGGTGAGGAATAACACCACCGCGATGCCCTACCACATTCTTCTCGACGACGAGCCCGAGGGTCCGCATAGCATCGAGGTCCTCGCTGAGATGGTCGCGCTCGGCCGTATCGACGCCGAAACGCCGGTCTGGCAGACGGGCATGGACGATTGGCTGCCTGCCGCCAACGTGCCCGAGTTGGCGCATCTCTTCGACCGGACCTCGAGCCAGCCGCCCGTGCAACCGGCACCGCCCAGCGCAGCGGTAGAGCTCGACATTACCGCGGCACTGACAACAGGATTTACCGCCCATCGCAGGGCGCCGCGGCAGGCTGTCATCACCGCCTTGCTGTTCAACGTTCTGCCGCTGCTGGTCATTGTGCCGCTGGTTCTGCTCTTCAGCGTCGGCCGCAGCATCGATGACATGCTCGCCTTCATGCAATCCCCTGAAGGCGGGATGGCGCTCTTGGCCTTGGGCTTTACGGTCGGCATCGTCATGACGGTCTTTTACGGCGGGCTTTGCGTCTTCATGCTCGCCCTGATTCGCGGCCAGCCCGTGCACTCGGCCATGCTTTATGCGGGCTTTCGGCGCGCCGGGGCTTTGGCCGCATTCGCGGGGTTCTACATTGCCGGCGTCATGGCGGGGCTCATGGCCCTGGTGGTGCCCGGTATCGTTATCGCAGTGGGTTTTTGCCTCACGCCCTTCATCATCATGGAAAGCGGCCTTAGCATTGCTGCTGCCATGGGGGCGAGCTGGCGGGCCGTGCTGAAACTCGACTGGTGGCGCGTCTTCGTCATATTCATCGCCCTGTTTCTCGCCTTCCTGAGCCTGATACTGGCGGTCGAAGTGGTTCAGCTGATCCTGATGGCCATTATCGGCGCATGGCCCATGGCCATCTTCGGCCTGGCCCTGGAGCTGGCCGCAAATATCGCCGTCACCATTGTTTCCGCCGCGACCTTCGCCGCGGTCTACGAACAGGCGCGGCGCAACCGCTCTAGCGACTGAGCGCGGCGCGAAGCTCGCCCAGACGGGCGGCACCGAGCAGGTGGGCGAGAAGACCGAAGCAGCACAGGCCGAGTATCACCAGGGCAGCGAGGGCCGCGACTTCTGCAAACAGTCCCGCCTGCAGCCACGGCGCCAACGCACCCGCTGCCGCCCATAGCACCGCTGCCATCGCCAAGGCAGCCACGGCCATGCGTGGCAAACGCCGCCGCAGGCGGGCATCGAGACACAAATGGCCGCGCCTGACCAAGCCTGCTGCCAGCAGACCGGCATTGAGCCAGGAGGAGAGTGTGCTGGCGAGCGCGATACCGACATGGGCGAGCGGGCCCATGAGCAACAGGTTCAGGACCACGTTCACCACCAGACACACCGCGGCGACCGCGAGCGGCGTGCGCGTGTCCTGGCGGGCGAAATATCCGGGCGCCAGCACCTTCACCAGAACGAAAGCGGGCAGACCTGCCGCATAGGCAGCCAACGCGCCGGCCGAGGCTGCCGTCGCGGCAGCATCGAAAGCGCCGCGCTCGAACAGCACCCCGATCACCGGCGTCGCGATCACCACCAAGGCCGCGGCGGCAGGGAGCGTCAGCAGCAGCGCGAATTCAAGCGCCCGGTTCTGCCGCTCATGCGCCACGTCCATGTCTCCCGCACCGACAGCGCGGCTCAAGGTGGGCAGCAGCACGGTTCCCATGGCCACTCCGACAACGCCAAGCGGCAGCTGCACGATACGGTCGGCATAATAGAGGTAGGAAACCGAGCCGGTCGGCAAGAGCGAGGCGATGATGAGATCGACCAGCAGGTTGAGCTGCTGAACGCCGGCGCCGAGCGCTGCCGGCGCGATCAGCACCAGCAGACGCCGCACATCGGGCGTCAGCCGCGGCAGCGGCAGGGCCGGCAGCAAACCGGCACGGTGGCAGTTCCAAACCATCCATAAGAGCTGGGCCATGCCAGCCACCGAGACCGCCCAGGCGAGGGCATGTCCCGGTGTCTCGAGCTGCTCGGCGAAAAGCAGCAAACCAGCGATCAGACACAGATTGAGCAGGATCGGCGCCGCCGCGGCAGCCGCGAAGCGCTCGACACTGTTGAGCACGCCAGCCAACAAGGAGACCAAGGAGACCAGCAGCAGATAGGGAAAGGTCAGCCGCGCCAGCTGGACGGTCAGGGCATACTTGTAGGGATCGCCGACAAAGCCCGGCGCAAAGACCGGTAGCAGCCAGGGCATGGCGATCTCCGCCGCCGCCGTGAACAGGACCAGAGCCCACAGCAGCACCGCCAGCGCCTGCTCGGCGAAGACCAGCGCCGCCGCTCTGCCGTGCGTCTCCAGGCGACCGGCAAAAAGTGGCACGAAAGCGAGGTTGAAAGCGCCTTCTGCAAACAGCCGGCGAAACAGGTTGGGCAGCTTGAAGGCGACGAAGAATGCGTCCGCGACCAGACCGGCGCCGAGATAGCGCGCAATGAGAATGTCGCGAAGGAACCCGAGAACGCGCGAGACCAGGGTGTAACCGGCAACGGTCGCAGCGAATCGAAGCAGCGCCATGTTCGCTCGGCTATTCGGCGGCGATGCCCGCAGGCCCGCCCTGGCGCGCAGCCTTTTCGCCGCTATTGATGGCCTCGATCAGGGCACTGCGGATCGCCTCGATGCGGGCCTCGTCGTGGATCTTCATGCCGAAGACGTCCTTGACGTAGAAGACATCCACCGCGACCTCGCCATAGGTGTTGATCTGGGCACTGCCGACGGACAAGCGAAGGTCGGTGAGCACCTGGGCGATGTCATAGAGCAGACCGACACGATCGCGGGCGTTGATCTCGAGCAGCGTGAAGGCGGCGGAAGCGCGATTGTCGACCAGCACCCGCGGCTGCACTTTGAACACCGCTGTTCGCTGGGAGAGGCCACTGCGCTCCCTTTCCTCGAGGCGGATGGCTGGCTTGAAATCCGCCGCAAGGGTCATCTCGACGGTCGCGGCCAGCTTCGTCAGCCGCTCCGGCTCGTCCACGGCCTTGCCGGCCTCGCTTTGCACCCACAACGTATCCAGGGCCATGCCGTCAGTGGTGGTGAAGATGCGCGCATCGACGACCGATGCCCCGGCAACGGTCATGGCACCCGCGATGCCCGCGAACAGGCCGGGATGGGCAGGCGCATAGATCGTGACCTCGGTGACAGAACGAAACTCGTCGACCCGGGTATCCACCGCCAACGTTCTGCCCTCACGGTCCGCCTCGCGGATCATCTCCGCGTGGCGCTTGTGCACCTCCGTATTGAAATTGAGCCAATAGGAAGGATAGGCACGCTCAACGAAGGCCCGCACGTCCTCTTCGGGCCAGTCGGAGACCGCCGCACGGAAGGCGTCTTGCGCCATGGCGAGACGATCGGCCTGGTCGGCCAGGGAATCGCCGCCTGTCATGGCCGCTTCAGCACGGTAGTAGAGTCCGCGCAGCAACTGCCCCTTCCAGCCGTTCCAGACATTCGGACCGACGGCCCTGATATCCGCCACGGTGAGCACCAGCAGCATGCGCAGGCGTTCGGGCGAGCGCACGATATCGATAAAGTCCGAGACCGTTCTCGGGTCCGAAATATCGCGATTGAAGGCTGACGACGAGCACAGCAGATGATGCTCGACCAACCAGGCAACGGAGTCCGTCTCCTCCGCCGAGTAACCAAGCCGCGGCGCCAGCTTGCGAGCGATGCGCGCGCCGATCTCGGAGTGACTTCCGCCGCGCCCCTTGCCGATATCATGCAGGAATACCGCCAGGTAAAGCACCTTGCGCGACAGCACCTTGTGCACGATTTCCGACGCCAGAGGCAGTTCATCGCCAATCTCGCCGCGCTCGATGCGGGAAAGGATGCCTATGGCGAAGATCGTGTGCTCGTCAACCGTAAAGACGTGATACATGTCGTGCTGGGTTTGCGCCACCACACGCCCGAAAGCGGGAATGAACCGGCCGAGAACGCCCGCCTCGTTCATGCGCCGCAGGGTAATTTCCGGATCCTTCTCCGACGTCAGCATCTCGACGAAAAGCCGGTTCGCCTCCTCGTCCGCACGCAGCTTCGCATTTATGCGCGACAAGCTTCGCGTGATCAGCATGAGGGCGTGCGGATGTATGTCCAGGTCGCGGCTTTGCGCGAGATGGAAGAGGCGAACCATGCACACCGGCTCGGTCTCGAAGATATCGTCGGACAACACCGACAGCCGGCCATGCTCTAGCTTGAAGCCTTCCAGTTCGCGCGACCGGCCTCCAAAGCGAGGCAACCATTGCCTGGCTGGGGGCGCATTTTCCGCCTCGAACGCCGCGCAGAAAATGCGCGTCAAGTCGCCCACGGTCTTGGCGATGAGATAGTAATGCTTCATGAAGCGCTCTACCGACTCGCTTCCTTCGCGGCGGTGGTATCGCATGACGGTAGCCAGTTCGGTCTGCAGGTCGAAGGTCAGACGCTCCTCGGAACGCTCCATGAGATAGTGCATGTGGCAGCGCACGGTCCACAGGAAGCGATGGGCGCGCTGGAACATGCGCAGTTCCGCCGCGGTTAAAATACCGCGGGTGACAAGCTCGCCGACATCGGCAACGCCATAAAGATATTTGGCTATCCAAAACAGCGTGTGGAGGTCGCGCAAGCCTCCCTTGCCCTCTTTGATATTGGGCTCCACAACATAACGGGAGTCGCCCATGCGCTGATGGCGTTCGTCACGCTCGGCAAGCTTTGCGGTGACAAAAGCAGGGCCGCTGCCCTTTACGACTTCATCCGAAAATCGCTTGCGCAGTTCCAGGTAAAGCGACTGATCGCCATGCACGAAACGGGATTCCAACATGGCCGTGCGGATGGTCAGATCGGTGTTGGCGCGCACGATGCACTCGTCGATGGAGCGCGTCGCCTGCCCCACCTTGAGACCCAGGTCCCAGAGCAGATAAAGCACGTATTCGACGATCTGTTCGCCGCGCGGTGTCTGCTTGTAGGGCAGCAGGAAGAGCACATCGATATCGGAATAGGGCGCCATCTCACCGCGCCCATAGCCGCCGACCGCAACCAGCGCCAATCGGTCGGTCGCCGTCGGGTTGGGCTCAGGATAAACGCTGTCGCCGGCATAGGCGTGAATGCTGGCAATGAGCTGATCGATGAGAAAGGCGGTGGCGGTGGCGGTCAACGGTCCGTCGGCACCCGCCTCGAAGCGGCGCTTGATCTCGGCCCTGCCGGCCGCGAGCGCCTGCTTGAGCAACGCCAGAACATCGGCGCGCGACTCCGTGGCCAACAGGGCAGTGCCCAGGGCCTTACGATCGACGATCTCGCGTTTGTTCCGAAGCCTCGGCATCCGCCCCTTTATACCAGCCGCCGCTAATCCTCGCCATCCACCAACGTCTTGAGCCGATAGAGCAGCTCCAGCGCCTGGCGCGGACTGAGGTCGTCCAACTCCGTTTGCGATAGAGCCTCAAGGGCCGGCGAAGGCGGTTGCGCCGGCGGCGGACGGCTAGCCGCGAAAAGCGGCAGGTCGTCGGCCAGCCGGGCCGCCACACCTTGGCTTTCATCGCTTTCCAGAAGCGCGAGCACTTCGCTCGCCCGCGCCACCACGGATACGGGCAACCCGGCCAGTCGCGCCACATGAATGCCGTAGGAGCGATCGGCAGCGCCTGGGCCGACTTCGTAGAGAAAGATCGCCTCGCCCTCCCATTCGCGCACGCGCATGGTGTGGCAGGCGAGGCGGTCGAGACGCGCGGCAAGATTGGTCAACTCGTGATAATGGGTCGCGAACAGCCCGCGACAGGTGTTGCTGTCGTGCAGGTGCTCGATGGTCGCCCAGGCGATCGAGAGGCCGTCATAGGTCGCCGTGCCGCGGCCGATCTCGTCGAGGATGACCAGCGCCCGCTCTCCGGCCTGGTTGAGAATGGCGGCGGTCTCGATCATCTCCACCATGAAGGTGGAGCGACCGCGCGCCAGGTCGTCCGAGGCGCCCACGCGACTGAACAGACGGTCGACAACACCAATATGGGCCGCCGCAGCGGGCACGAAACTGCCTGCCTGGGCCAGCACGGCAAAAAGCGCATTCTGGCGCAGGAAGGTGCTCTTGCCCGCCATGTTGGGTCCGCTCAGCAACCACAGGCGGCTATCATCGCCAAGCTCGCAGTCATTGGCGACAAAGCCGGCGGCATCGCCCTCGGCCAGGATCGCCTCGACCACCGGGTGGCGGCCCTTGTCGATGCGAAAGGCCAGGCTGTCGTCGACGCGCGGCCGGCAGTAGTCGCGCGCCATCGCCAACTCGGCCAGCGCCGCCGCGACATCGATCTCGGCGATGGCGCGCGCCGCCGTTGCAATCTCCGCCGCCCGTGCGTCGACCTCCTGGCGCAGATCGTCGAACAGCTCCAGTTCCAGTGCCAGCACACGCTCCCCGGCGCGGGCGATCTTGTCGTCGAGTTCGGCAAGTTCGCCGGATGTGAAGCGCACGGCGCTGGCCATGGTCTGGCGATGGACGAAGCGCTCGTCGCCGAGCAGGGCGTCGCCATGGCTGGTTCCCACCTCGATAAAGTAGCCGAGCACGTTGTTGTGGCGCACCTTGAGCCCGGCAATACCGGTTTCGTCGCGATAGCGTGCCTGCAGGGCCGCGATCAGCCGCCGGCTCTCGTCCCGCAGGGTGCGTTGCTCGTCGAGCACGGCGTTGTATCCCGAGGCGACAAAGTTGCCGTCCCGGGTCAGGAGCGGCAGATCGGGTGCCAGCGCCCGATCCAGCCGGTCGATGAGCGCTCTGTGTTCGCCAAGCGCGCTCGCCGCAGCGGTCAAGCCCTCGGGCAAGGGCATGAGGCTGCTGTCGTCACCGTCGAGCACGCCGCGCAGGGTGGCGGCACAGGCCAGTCCGTCGCGAATGGCCGCGAGATCGCGCGGACCGCCGCGCTCCAGCGAGAGGCGGCCGAGCGGGCGCTCGATATCCGGACAAGTGCCAAGAGCATCACGCAACGTGCTTCGCAAGGCCGAGCCCTCTACCAGGGCCTGAACCATGTCGAGCCTGCGGCCGATTTCGGCAACATCGGTCAACGGCGCCGCCAGACGCGACGCCAGCAGCCGGCCGCCGGCCCCGGTCGCGGTGTGGTCGACAACACCGAGCAACGAGCCGCGCCGCCCGCCAGCGATAGCCTCCAGCAATTCCAGGTTACGCCGCGTCGCCGCATCGATGGCCATGACGGACTGCGTCTCCTGGCGCCGTGGCGGTGCCAAGCGCGGCAAGCGGCCCTTCTGGGTGAGCAGCACGTAATCGACGACCGCGCCGGCGGCGCCGATTTCCGCGCGACTGAAGACTCCGAAGGCATCAAGAGAGGCCACGCCATAGGTCTCGCGCAAGCGGCGCTCGCCGGCGGCGGAGGCGAAGCGCGCTGAGGCGAGCGGTGTCAACGTCGCGTCACTGTCTGTGAGGAATGGCGCGTCGAGAAGGCTTTCGGAGACGAGAAGCTCACCTGGCGCCACTTGCGCAAGCAGGGCCGGCAGATCGCCCGCCTGCGGGTGTGCCACGGTGAACTCTCCGGTCGACATGTCGAGCCAGGCCAGCCCCAGCTCGCCGCCCGCACGGGCAAGCGCCGCCAGATGATTGTTGGCACGCGCGTGCAGCAATGAATCTTCGGTGATGGTACCGGGCGTGACCACGCGCACCACCGCCCTCGCCACCAACGCTTTGCCACCGCGTTTGCGGGCGGTCGCCGGATCTTCGGTCTGCTCACAAATGGCAACCTTGAAGCCGGCACGAATGAGGCGCTCCAAGTAGCCCTCGTGACTGTGTACGGGGACGCCGCACATGGGAATGTCGGCACCGTCATGCTTGCCGCGCCGGGTCAGGGTAATATCCAACGCTGCCGCAGCCGCCACCGCGTCGTCGAAGAACATCTCGTAGAAGTCGCCCATGCGGTAGAACAGCAAGGCGTTGGGATGCTCGCGCTTGATATCCAGGTATTGCGCCATCATTGGCGTCGGCTTGGCGGTACCGCCCTGAGAATCCTTGGTCGCCGCCATCACGTATCGTCCATGCCGTTTTCGCCGGGGCGCACTCTAGAACCCATCGGGGCCTTGTGGAACCGCTTCCATGAAAGCGGTTCCATATGGCGGGATAGGGCTCTAGATTGGTTGCGGATAGTATCGCAGTGCCCAGCCAGGGACGAAGACCCTCATGCCGAAACCAACGTCACCATTTCGCGCCAGCGACGCCGAGGCGCTGGCCTTTCACACTACCGGCAAACCGGGCAAGCTGGAGATCACCGCGACAAAACCGCTGACCACGGCGCGCGAGCTATCGCTCGCCTATTCGCCGGGCGTGGCTGTTCCCTGCCTGGAGATCGAGAAGGATCCCGCCGTCTCCTACGACTACACGGCGCGCGGCAACATGGTGGCGGTGATTTCCAACGGCACGGCAGTGCTGGGCCTGGGCAATATCGGCGCTCTGGCCTCCAAGCCGGTGATGGAAGGCAAGGCTGTGCTTTTCAAGCGCTTTGCCGATATCGACGGCATCGATATCGAGGTAGATACCGAGGATGTCGATGAGTTCATCAATTGCGTGCGCTTTCTCGGCAAGTCCTGGGGCGGCATCAATCTCGAGGACATCAAGGCCCCGGAATGCTTCATCATCGAGCAGCGCCTGCGCGAATGCATGGACATTCCGGTCTTCCACGACGATCAGCATGGCACGGCAATCATCGCCGCTGCGGGCCTGATCAATACCTTACAGCTTACGGGCCGCAACATGGCGGAGACCCGCCTGGTGATTAACGGCGCCGGGGCCGCCGCCATCGCCTGCGTCGAACTGCTCAAGACCATGGGCATGCCGCACGAGAACGCCATCCTCTGCGACACGCGCGGCGTGGTCTACAAAGGCCGCGAAGCCGGCATGAACCAATGGAAATCGGCCCATGCCGTCAACACGCCGATGCGCACTCTTGCCGAGGCGATGGAAGGTGCGGATGCCTTTTTCGGCCTTTCCGTCAAAGGCGCGGTAACCGCGGACATGGTGCGAGCGATGGCCGACAAGCCGATCATTTTCGCCATGGCCAATCCGGATCCTGAAATCACGCCCGAAGAGGTCTCGGAGATCCGTGACGATGCGATCATGGCTACGGGGCGCTCTGACTATCCGAACCAGATCAACAACGTGCTCGGTTTTCCCTATCTCTTCCGCGGTGCTCTCGATGTGCGCGCGACCACCATCAACGAGGAGATGAAAAGCGCCGCCGCCCAGGCCCTGGCCGAGTTGGCACGCGAGGACGTGCCGGACGAGGTGGCGGCAGCCTATTCGGCGGAGGGCCTGCGCTATGGGCCGGAATATGTCATTCCGAAGCCTTTCGATCCGCGCCTTATCGTGGCGGTCCCCATGGCGGTGGCAAAGGCCGCCATGGAGAGCGGTGTGGCGAGCAAGCCGATCACCGATTTCGACGCCTATGCGCGCATCCTGGAAGCCCGGCTCGATCCTACCGCGACCCACATGCACATGATCCAGGAGCAGGTGCAGGCCTCGCCCAAGCGCATGGTCTTCGCCGAGGGCGAGGAAGAGCAAGTCATCCGCGCTGCGCTGCAATGGCACGCCAGCGGCTTCGGCACGCCAGTGCTGATCGGCCGCGAGGATCAGGTGAACGAGACCATGGCGCGCATCGGCCTGCGCCAGCCGGAAGGCCTCGAGATCCACAATGCACGGCTCAGCCAACACAATGAGCTTTACACCGATTTTCTCTACAAGCGCCAGCAGCGCCAGGGCTTCCTGTTCCGCGATTGCCAGCGCATGGTGAACCAGGACCGCAATGTCTTTGCCGCCTGCATGGTCGCGCACGGCCATGGCGACGCCATGATCACCGGCCTGACGCGGAGCTATCACGTCGCCTATACGGATATCCGCCGGGTGCTCGACCCGCGGCTGGAGCATGCCTTGTTCGGGCTTTCGATCGTGGTGGCGCCCGAGCGGACCGTGTTCATCGCGGATTCCACCATTCACGAGCTGCCGAGTTCGGAGACGCTTGCCGATATCGCATGCCAGGCAGCGGTAGAGGCGCGCGGCATGGGGCATGAGCCACGCGTGGCGTTGCTGTCATTCTCAAACTTCGGCAATCCCCCGCTCGAAGCGGCGCTGCGTGTGCGGGAGGCGATCAAGGTGCTCGATTCCCGGGATGTCGACTTCGAGTACGAAGGCGAGATCTCGGCCGATGTTGCGCTGAACGAGGACCTGCGGGCGCTCTATCCGTTTTGCCGGTTGTCGGGCCCGGCCAACGTGTTGGTGATGCCGGCGCTGCACAGCGCCAACATCTCCTCGAAACTGCTGCAGGAGCTTGGCGGCGCGTCTTTGGTGGGACCGCTGCTGATGGGCCTGGAGAAGCCTGCCCAAATCGTGCAGATGGGGGCCACCGTCGCCGACATGGTCAATATGGCGAAATTTGCTGCCCATGAGGCGATTCGCGAACAGGCCCGCAGCAAAGTTTAGACGGATCAACAGGGGAAGGGATTTCGGTGCGCGCGCTGACGCTGCTTGCCGCCCTCGTTTTTCCGACGGCACTCGTCTTGCTGCTGGCAACTGCGGCCGATGCCGTCAGCGCGCGGCATGCCACCATCATGCTCCTGGCAAGTTCCTTGGGGATCACCATGATCGCCCTGCCCGCCCTGCGCGGCACCGAGGCATTGGCACGTTTCTTGGAGCGCCTGGCTCGCGGAGAGCAGGACGGTAGCCTACCGCCCCTGTGGTGGAGCGGCGTCGGTTCCCGGCTAGCGACAGCCCTCGGCAACCTATCGCGCACCCGACAGGCGCAGGACGAACGCGTTGCGGAGTCCGAACGCGGCGCGCTCGGCATGCTCGATGCGGTCGCAGATCCGCTTCTGCTGTTCGATGCAGACCGGACCGTGGTCCACGCGAACCGCGCCGCAGAAGCTGTCCTGGGGGAGGACCTTGTCGGGCGCAGCCTTACCGGCGTCTTACGGGTCCCCGCAGTCTTGGATGCCGCGGACCGGGTCTTTGGCGGCGGAACGATCGAAGAGTTCGCCTTCGAGCTCAGCGGCGACACCCAACGCCACTATCTTGGCCATCTGCGGGCAATGGATGCCTCGCTGCCCCTCGGCGGTGCGGTCGCGCTCACCTTGCATGACGTCAGCGATCTTGAACGCACCCACCAATTGCGGGCCGATTTCGTGGCCAATGCTAGTCATGAGATCCGCACGCCGCTGGCCACCATCGTCGGCTCCGTCGAAACCCTCTTGGAGCCTATTCCCGAGGCCGATCGTCAGCAGTTCCTGGTTATGATTCGCGAACACGCCGACCGCATTCGCAGCCTGGTCGATGACCTGCTCGGCCTCTCACGGATCGAGATGTCCGAACATCGCTTGCCCCATGATCGCGTCGCCATCGGCGAAGTGGTCGAGCTGGCCGTCGCGGCATTGGCACTGAAGGCGCAAGCCCGGCGGGTCGAACTTGCTCTCACGATCGCCGAGAGCCTGCCACTTGTGGCTGCGGATGGCGAAGAGCTTCAACAGGTGTTCGAGAACCTGATCGACAATGCCGTGAAATACGGCGACGAAAACAGCACCGTCAGCGTCGAAGCGCGCCTGGCCATGGACAGCGACAGCGGAGAGGATTGGTCCCCGCGAGGGCCTGCCGTCGCCGTGTCCGTCAGCGATATGGGGCAGGGAATCGGCGCCGAACATATTCCGCGCCTGACGGAGCGATTCTACCGCGTGGACAAGGCACGCTCGCGCCAACTCGGCGGCACCGGACTTGGGCTCGCCATCGTCAAGCACATAATCAGCCGCCATCGCGGATGCCTGCGAATCCAGAGCACGCCTGGCATTGGCAGCACATTCACCGTCTACCTCGACGGCAGCGACGACGATCCCGGCAGCGCCTGAAATAAAACTGTCATCGTTCGGTCATACATATGGTGCCAGCGATCCGTATGATGGGGTGGCAGCCTTGAATTGGCAGGCTGCACCATCTCAAGGAGGTTGGACGGTGTCTCTCAGATTTGTCGCTCTCGTAGGCGTTGCCGCCATGGTCGCGTCCGCTGCCGCGGAAGCCCGCGACCAAATTCGCATTGTCGGCTCCTCGACCGTGTTCCCCTTTTCGACCACGGTGGCCGAGCAGTTCAGCAACAGCAGCGATTTCAAGACCCCGGTAGTCGAAAGCACCGGCACCGGTGGTGGCCTGAAGCTGTTCTGCGCCGGCCTCGGCGTCGAACATCCGGACGTCACAAATGCCTCGCGACGTATCAAGCAGTCCGAAGTGGACCTTTGCGCCAAGAACGGCGTGGTCGACATCACCGAGGTAGGAATCGGCTATGACGGCATCGTGCTCGCCAACGCCAAGGAATCGGCGCCGATGGCAATCACGTTGCGTCAACTCTTCCTCGCCCTGGCCAAGAACGTGCCGGCCAACGAGGACGGCAGCGAGCTGATGGAGAATCCCTATACGACATGGCAGGAGATCGACCCCTCCCTGCCCGACGTCGCCATCGAAGTTCTCGGTCCGCCACCGACCTCGGGCACGCGCGATGCCTTTGCCGAACTTGCGCTCGAAGGCGGATGCAAGACCTTTGCCGGCATCACGGCCATGCGGCAGGTAGACAGGGACCGCTACAAGGGCGTTTGCCATGGTATCCGCGAGGATGGCGCCTATGTCGAGGCCGGCGAAAACGACGTGCTGATCATTCAAAAGCTGCTCGCCAATCCGGACGCCTTCGGCGTTTTCGGTTTCAGCTTCCTGGATCAGAATGCGGATCGCGTGCAAGGCAGCCTGATCGGCGGTGTCGAGCCCACGTTCGAAGATATCTCCGATGGCAAGTATCCGATTTCCCGCTCGATGTTCTTCTATGTCAAGGATGCCCATGTCGGCGTCATTCCCGGCATCGCCGAGTTTGTCGAGGAGTTCACCGCCGAGCGGGCATGGAGCGAGGACGGCTATCTTGCCGACAAGGGATTGATTCCGTTGTCGGATGAGGACCGCCGGAGAACCCGCGACCATGCCTCGGCCCTGGCCCCGCTAAGCCTTTGAATCGGGTTCCTGGCTGCCCGCTTGCGACCTAACGGGACATCGCGATGTCGCTGACGACACTACTGATTGTCCTGCTGGGTCTGACGGCTCTGGCCTTTCACATTGGCCGCGGCCGCGCCACTACGGCCTCGCAAGGAGATTTGCACCGCCTGCATTCGCTACCGGGCTATCACGGGGCTTATGTCGCGATATGGTGCGGCGTGCCGGCGCTCCTGATCATTGTCGCCTGGGCTGCGCTGGAAGGCCATGTGATCGAGTTTCTGGCGCTCGGTAACATGCCGGCGCATTACGGTGAGCTGCAGGCCGGTGCCAAGGGGCTGCTGCTCAACGATATCCGTAATCTTACCAACGGCATAAACGCCGGCGGCGACGTAGAGCCGGCCGTTCAGGCCGCCGCCGACAGCCTGGTTCGCTACCGGGCCATCGCTGCGGTTGCGCTCGCCACCGTGGCGTTGGCGGCGGCGATTCTGGGACTGCAACATGCGCGCCGGCGCATTACCCACGACTTCCGCGCCCGCAATGCGGTCGAGAAGACGATTTCGGCTCTGTTGATCATCAGCTCGACGGTCGCGATCTTCACCACCATCGGCATCGTGCTTTCGCTCGCTTTCGAGACCGTACGCTTTTTTGCCAAAGTGCCGATCGGCGATTTTCTGTTCGGCCTGCAATGGAGCCCGCAAACCGCAATTCGGGCCGACCAGGTGGGAGCCACGGGAAGCTTCGGCGCCATCCCGCTTTTCGTCGGCACGCTTCTGGTGACCTTTATAGCCATGCTGGTCGCGGCGCCGGTTGGCCTGATGTCGGCAATCTATCTTTCCGAATATGCCAGCCCGCGCTTGAGGTCCGTCGCCAAGCCGGTGCTCGAAGTGCTGGCAGGCGTGCCCACCGTCGTCTACGGCTTCTTCGCCGCCATTACCGTCACGCCCGTGCTGCGTGACCTGGGCGCCGATATCGGTCTCGACGTGGCATCGGAAAGCGCCCTCGCCGCGGGGCTGGTGATGGGGATCATGATCATCCCCTTCGTTTCCTCGCTGTCCGACGATGTGATCAACGCCGTGCCCCAGGCCATGCGCGACGGCTCCTTCGCGCTCGGTGCCACGCCATCGGAGACCATCAAGCGCGTGGTGCTGCCGGCGGCGCTCCCCGGCGTGGTCGCGGCCATCCTGCTCGCTATATCGCGCGCCATCGGGGAGACCATGATCGTGGTCATGGCAGCCGGCTTTGCCGCGAACATGACGGCAAATCCCTTGCAGGCGGTGACCACGGTGACGGTACAGATCGTCACCTTGCTGGTAGGCGATCAGGAATTCGACAGCGCCAAGACCCTTGCCGCCTTCGCTCTTGGCCTGGTGCTGCTTCTCGCCACCCTGGCGCTCAACGTCATCGCCCTTGCCGTCGTGCGCCGCTATCGCGAGGTATACGAATAGTGACCGCTTCCGGCGCCACATTCGAACTCGACGAAGCCCGTCTGCGCCGCCGGCGCGCGGCCGAAACGCGGTTCCGCATATACGGGCTGTTGGGCATCGCGCTGGCGGTGCTGGCGCTCGGCGTGCTGCTGGTGACGATCGTGTCCAAAGGCCATACGGCTTTCTTCCAAAGCCGTGTCGTGGTCGATGTGTTCTTCGATCCGGCACTGATCGATCCCGATGGCAGCGGCGATATCAAAATCCTGGCCAAAGGCAACTTCACGGTTGTCGCCAAACGCTCGCTGCAAGCGGTTTTCCCCGATGTGTCGGGGCGTCGCGACAAGCGCGCCTTGACCCGTCTGTTGAGCGACGGTGCGTCGCGCGAACTGCGCGACATGGTGCTGGACGACCCGGCCTTGATCGGCACGACCCAATCGCTATCGCTGCTGGCCTCGGATGACGTCGACATGCTGCGCAAAGGGCATATCTCCCGTGATATCCTGGAAGCCCAGCGTGCGCTTTCGGACCAGCAGCTCGCCTGGCTAGACAGCCTTGACGATAGCGGGCGCCTGGAAAGCGGCTTTGCGGTCAATTTCTTCACCTCAGGGGATTCGCGCGAGCCCGAGCTTGCCGGCATCGGCGGTGCGGCCATGGGCTCGCTCTGGACGGTGCTGACATGTCTGCTGCTATCGGTGCCGCTCGGCGTCATGACCGCCGTCTACCTGGAAGAATTCGCAACCCGCAACCGCTGGACCGATCTCATCGAGGTCAACATCAACAATCTTGCCGCAGTGCCGTCGATCGTCTTCGGGCTTCTGGGCCTCGCTGTCTTCCTGAACGTCTTCGGCATGCCGCGCTCGGCGCCCCTGGTGGGCGGCATGGTGCTGGCGCTGATGACATTGCCGACCGTGATCATCGCGGCCCGTGCAGCTTTGATGTCGGTACCGCCCTCCATCCGCGATGCCGCGCTCGGCGTCGGGGCCTCGCCCATGCAAGTGGTCCTCCATCACGTTCTGCCCCTGGCGACGCCCGGCATCATGACCGGTACCATCATCGGCATGGCGCGCGCGCTCGGCGAGACCGCCCCGCTGTTGATGATCGGCATGGTCGCCTTCATCGTCGACGTGCCAGGCGGGCCGCTCGACCCCGCCACCGCATTGCCCGTTCAGATCTATATTTGGGCCGACAGCCCCGAACGCGGCTTTGTCGAGAAGACGTCGGCTGCCATCATGGTGCTGCTGGCTTTTCTCATCCTGATGAACACCACGGCGGTCCTCATCCGCCAGAAATTCGAAAAGCGATGGTAGCCATGTCAGTCGCCGCAGCCGTACCCCTGGAAGCCGTTGCCACGCCGGCCGTGAAGATCGAGGCGAAAGGCGTCGACGTGTTCTACGGCGACAAGCAAGCCCTGAACAATGTCGATATGAACATCAACAGCCATGAGGTCACGGCCTTCATCGGTCCGTCGGGATGCGGCAAGTCGACCTTCCTGCGCTGCCTCAACCGGACCAACGACACGATCCAGTCCTGCCGCGTCAGTGGCACTATCACCATCGATGGACAGGATATCTACGCGCCCGACATAGACGTGGTGCGCCTGCGCACGCGCGTTGGCATGGTCTTCCAGAAGCCCAATCCTTTCCCGAAATCGATCTACGAGAACGTTGCCTACGGCCCGCGCATCCATGGCATGGCATCATCGCGCGTGGCGCTGGATGAGATCGTGGAATCGAGCCTGCACCGTGCGGGCTTGTGGGACGAGATCAAGGATCGCCTGGACCAGAGCGGAACCGGCATATCCGGCGGCCAGCAACAAAGGCTTTGTATTGCCCGGGCCATTGCCATCAGCCCCGAGGTGATCCTGATGGATGAGCCTTGTTCGGCGCTCGACCCCATCGCGACCGCCAAGATCGAAGAGCTGATCGACGACCTTCGCGCCCAGTACACCATCGTCATCGTGACCCACAACATGCAGCAGGCTGCGCGCGTATCCCAACGCACGGCTTTCTTCCATTTGGGTGAGCTGTTGGAGTTCAACGATACCGAACAGGTATTCACCAACCCGGTAGAACAACGCACCCAGGACTACATCACCGGCCGCTTCGGCTGATGATGAGGAGATGACCATGAACGGCGAGCATACCGTCCACGCTTACGATGACGAGCTTCGTCAGCTGACCGATACCGTGCTGCAAATGGGCGGCATGGTCGAACGCCAGATCGCCGATACGGTATCGGCAATGCTGGAACGCGACAGCGAAAGGCTCAATCGGGTTATCGAGACCGATGACAGCATCGACGAGCTGGAGCTCGACGTCGACCGCCAGGTTACCAAGATGCTGGCATTGCGCCAGCCCATGGCCGTGGATCTGCGCTCCATCATTGGCGCCCTGCGGGTGGCGGGTGATCTCGAACGCATGGGCGATCTTGCCAAGAACATTGCCAAGCGCGGCATCGCCCTGTCCCAGGCGCGCGAGATTCCCTCGGTTTGGATGATCCCCAACATGGCCGAGAAGGTCAGGGCCATGGTCGGGCAGGTGCT
>CAZKTK010000016.1:0-18864 GCA_964555535.1 uncultured Rhodospirillaceae bacterium | reverse complement strand
CCATGGTCTCGACGCTCATATTGACCACCGAGCGGCCGGGGATGTTGTAGATGATGATGGGGATGTCGGCCGACGCCGCCACCGCCTCGAAATGCGCATAGAGGCCCGCTTGCGTCGGCTTATTGTAATAGGGCGTCACCACCAGCGCCGCGTCCGCGCCCATCTGCTGAGCGTGCCTGGTCAGGCTGGCGGATTCCTCGGTCGAATTCGAGCCCGCCCCGGCGATGACCGGAACGCGCCCGCCAACGGCTTCGATGCAGAGCTCGGTCACCCGCCTGTGCTCGGCATGGCTCAAGGTCGGCGATTCGCCCGTTGTTCCGCACGGCACAACCCCGTGGATACCCTGCTCGACCTGCCAGTTGACGAAATCCTGGAATGCCTTCTCCGCCACCTTGCCGTTCTCGAACGGGGTGATGAGTGCGGTGATGGATCCTTTGAACATGGCCGTCTCCTGTCCCTGCCCTGGCGGGCCTTGCGGGTATTTCGTGAAAGGGGCCCGAACAATACGCCCGGCCCGCGGTCGCCTCAAGCGCATTTGAGCGGCTTTGCGTGCCGGCGTTCCGCTATACTGCGCCCGCAACAGGCGAGGTGGGAAATGGCGAAGGCTCAGCTTCGATGGCTCGGCACGGTGATGGCGGCGGCTACGCTGTTCGCGGCGCAAGCCACCGCGCGCCCGCCGGAGCCCGTGGACGGCGCCGACCTCACCATTGCCTATCGCGCCATGCAGGCCTTCAACAGGGGAAATTGGCAGAACGCGCGGGCGGAGGCGGCCACGGCGCGCGACCCGCTTGTCGCCAAGCTCGTCGCCTGGCGCATCCTGCGCATGAGGGAAAAGACATCCACTTTTGCCGAGATATCCGGGTTCCTCGCTGCCAACCCCGATTGGGCAGGCCTGGCGCCGCTGCGCCGCCATGGCGAGAGGAGCATGCCCGACACCATGTCGGCTTCTGCCGTGGTGGCCTGGTTCAGCCAGCTTCCGCCGATTACCGGCGAGGGCAAATTCCGGCTCGGCGCGGCGCTTGTCGCCACGGGCGGGCGCGAGCGCGGCAACGCGCTGCTGCGCGAAGCCTGGACCGACCACGACATCGACCGGCAGACCGAGAATAGGCTTCTTGCCGAATTTGGCCGCGTGTTGCGTCCTGCCGATCATTGGGCCCGTGTCGACCGCTTGTTGTGGGACGACCAGGTCACTGCCGCGCGCCGCATTCTGCCCCATCTCGATGAAGGCCACCGCCTGCTCGCCAAGGCCCGCATTGCCCTGATCACCGGCGCGGGCGGGGTCGATGCCGCCGTCGCCCGCGTGCCCCCTGCCCTCGCCAGCGATCCGGGCCTGCTCTATCAGCGCATCCGCTGGCGGCGCAATTCAGGCAATGACAGTGGTGCCGCGGCATTATTGATGGCCCCGCCGGCGACGCTCGGCGAAGAGCGGCAATGGCTGACGCAACGCCTTGTATTGACCCGCGAAGCCATCTCGGATGGCCGCCATGCGGATGCCTACAGGATCATTGCCGCGCACGGCCAGACACGCGCCGCCGGCGTGGCCGAGGCCAAATGGCTGGCCGGCTGGCTGGCCTTGCGCCACCTCAACCAGCCCAGGGCCGCATTCGCGCATTTCATTGCCATGCACAAGGTCGTCAAGCTGCCGATCAGCGTCGGCCGCGCGGCCTATTGGGCCGGCCGGGCGGCGAAGGCTGCAGGCAATGTGTCCGATGCATCGCTCTGGTTTCAGCGCGCGGCTTCCCGCCCGACCAGCTATTACGGTCAGCTCGCCACCGTGGCACTTGGTCGCAAGATGTTGCGCCTGCCGCCCGCAATGCGCCCCGTGGCCGCGGCCGGGTTCGAGGCGCGGGAGCAGATCCGCCTCGCACGCCTGCTGGGAGAGCTTGGCGAAGACAGGCTGATGAGCATGGTACTGGCCCATGCCCTTGATACCGCGTCGACGCCGCTGGAGCGGGTGCGCATCGCGAGGATCCCGCTTGACTACGACCAGTCCCATGTCGCCATACGCGCGGCAAAGAAGGCGCAGCGCGACGGTGTCGTCGTGCTCGATGCCGCGTACCCCGTCCCCAATGTCTTTGCCCAGTGGGTGCCGAGCACCGGTGCGCCCGAGCTTGCCGTCATGCTGGCCCTGGCGCGCCAGGAAAGCGAAATGAACCCGGGCGTGGTCAGCTCCGCCGGTGCGCGCGGGCTCGTGCAACTCATGCCGGCAACAGCCAAGATGATGGCGCGGCAACTCGGCCTGGCCTATGAGAGCCGTCGCCTGACCAGCGATCCCGCCTACAATCTCAAGCTCGGCAGCGCCTATCTGGCCGACAGGCTCGACGAGTTCGGCGGCTCTCACGTTCTTGCCTTTGCTGCATATAATGCGGGGCCCGGGCGCGTGCGTACTTGGCTGCGGCGGAACGGGGACCCCCGTTCACCGGGCGTTGACGTGGTGGATTGGATAGAGCAGATCCCCTTCAGCGAAACGCGAAACTATGTCCAACGTGTGCTCGAGGGTACGCAAGTCTATCGGGTCCTGCTTGCCGGTCGCGGCGACAGGCCCAAGCTTACCCTGATGGCGGAAATGCTCGGCCACAGCCCCCAATAAGGTAACCATGCAAAACGGACGACCTGAGATCGACGATATCGTCGACGCCGCACGGCGCCTGCGCGGCCATGCCGTAACCACACCGCTGCTCAATGCGCCGGCGATCGATGGGATGGTCGGCGGCCGGCTTCTGCTCAAGGCCGAACCCTTGCAGCGCACCGGCTCGTTCAAGTTCCGGGGCGCCTATAACCGCATCAGTCGCATTCCGGAAGCCGAGCGCGGCAACGGCGTGGTGGCCTGGTCGTCCGGCAATCACGCGCAAGGTGTCGCCGCCGCCGCCGCCCTGCTCGGCGTCCAAGCGACCATCGTCATGCCCTCGGACGCGCCGACGCCAAAGGTGGAGAACACCCGCGCGCTTGGCGCCGAAGTCGTGCCATACGACCGCTACGGCGAGAGCCGCGAGGAGATCGGGGCTGCCATCGCCGAGGAACGTGGCGCTACCATCGTGCGCCCCTATGACGATCCTTGGATCATCGCCGGCCAGGGCACGGTCGGCCTGGAAGCGGCGGCCCAGGCCACCGCTCTTGGACTTCAACCCGATGCGGCCCTCGTCTGTTGCGGCGGCGGCGGACTGATCGCGGGCACGTCCCTGGCCCTCAAAGACCACCTGCCGCAGATCGCCGTGCACCCGGTAGAGCCGCAAGGCTTCGACGACACGGCGCGCTCCCTGGCTGCAGGCGAGCGCACGGCCAACGACCCGGAAGCCCGTTCCCTTTGCGATGCGCTTTTGGCGCCCGAGCCGGGCGAGCTGACTTTCGCCATCAACCGGGAAACGCTGTCCGAAGGCCTGGTGGTCAGCGACGAGGAAGCATTATCGGCGGTGGCGGTCGCGTTCCGCCATCTCAAGATCGTACTGGAGCCGGGCGGCGCCGTGGCCCTGGCGGCGGCGCTCAGCGGCAAGCTCGATTGCCGGAACAAGACCGTGATCGCGGTGCTTTCCGGCGGCAACGTGGCGCCGGAGATATTCGCAAGGGCGCTCGGCCAATGACCTATTCCCTGACGCAGCGGCTCACCGCAGAGTTCGTCGGCACGGCCTTCCTGCTGGCCACCGTGGTCGGCTCGGGCATCATGGGCGAGAGCCTGGCGGGCGGAAACGTGGCCATCGCCCTGCTCGGCAATACCATCGCCACCGGGGCCATCCTGGCGGTGCTTATCCTGGTATTCGGCCCCATATCGGGCGCCCATTTCAATCCCGCCGTGACGCTGTCGTTCGCCGTTCAGAAGGCGATCCCGCCAAACGAGGCTGCCGCCTATGTGCTTGTCCAGGCGCTGGCTGCCGTGGTCGGCGTGGCGCTTGCCCATTTCATGTTTTCCGAGCCTTTCTTGGCCCTCGGCATCAAGGAGCGAGGCGGCGCCGGGCAAATCATGGCTGAAGTGGTCGCCACCTTCGGCCTGGTCGCGACCATCCTCGGCTGCCTGCGCGCCCGCCCCGAGGCAGTGCCCTACGCGGTCGGCCTGTTCATCATCGCGGGCTACTGGTTCACCTCGTCCACCTCGTTCGCCAACCCCGCCGTGACCCTCGCCCGCTCTTTTACGACCACCTTCGCGGGCATCCGCCCGGCCGACGCGCCGGCCTTCGTCGTGGCCGAGATCGTCGGCGCTTTGTTGGCCACCGCGCTGTTCGTCTGGCTGCTCAAGCCGGCCACGGACGAATAGCCTTTACGGCCAAGCGCTTCCCGGCAAGTATGCGCGCCCAACGAGGCGGCTTGTGGAGAGGAGCCAACCATGGACGACGACGCAAAAAAAACAATCCTACGAATGATTCCTTATGGCATCTATGTGCTGACAGCCAAGGGTGGCGACGGCGGTATCGCCGCGGCCACCGTCAATTGGGTGACGCAAACCGCCTTCGCCCCGCCACTGGTGGCGATCGGCGTCAAGACCGACAGCAATGCCTACGGCACTTTGCGCGAAGCCGGCGGCTTTGCCCTCAATATGCTCGGCAAGGGCCAGCAAGGCCTTGCCTTCACCTTCTTCAAGCCCGCGGAAGTGGGCGACGGCACCTTGAGCGGCGAGCCCTACCATGATGGCACGACCGGCGCGCCGATCCTGACCAACGCGCCCGGTTGCGTCGAGTGCAGGCTGGTCGACGTGGTCGAACAGGGCGACCACCACATCGTCGTCGGTGAAGTGATCGAGGCGCACGTTGCGCAAGCCCCGGAGGGCCGGCCCGACGATGCCATCCTCGAGATGCGTGAGCTTGGCGAAAAGGTCTTCTACGGCGGCTGAATGTTCCGGCGCGCCATCACGCTGTTGCTGCTTGTCGCTCTCGGCGCTTGTTTCGAGAGCGACGAGGAGCGCGCCGTGCGCGCCTATACGGAGCGCGACCACGAGACCGCGCAGGAACTGGCGCGCGAGCTTGCGGCCGCCGACAATCCGCGCGGCTTCGACCTGCTCGCCCTGATGGCGGCGCAAGGCATGGGCCAGCCTGTGTATTTCGAACAGGCCCTTGCCAATGCCGCCACACAAACCGAGACCAGGCATCCGCTTGACCACGGAGGCCCACAGGCCCCTCCCACGCGCGCCGGCCGGGACAACGCCTACCTCGCCCAGCTCCCGACCCAACTCGCAAAACCTCAAATGCGATAGCCCGTTGACACCCCTCCGCCGTTGACATTCGAATTGCTTCTATGCAAGTAAGTACCGTTCGAGGTGGTCTAATCTCTGGGAGGAACACAATGAAGTTTTCTGATAACTTTAAGGGGGGTCGACTCGGCGGCGCAGGCTTGGCGTTGGCGGTCGCAGTCTCGCTTGCCTCGTCTTCCGCCTACGCGGGAGCCGGCAAGGAATGGACCGTGTCCGGCGGCGACGCGGCCAACACTCGGTACAGTACCTTGAATCAGGTCAACACCGGGAATGTTACTAATCTTAAAGTTGCATGGATGCATTCCATGGGAAGCGTTCTTTCCCAGGAAACGACGCCCTTGATCATCGATGGCGTCATGTATGTGAGCACGTCTTCGGGGCCAGCCTACATTTTCGCGATAGATGCCGCGACGGGTGAAACCCTTTGGGCGCATCAGCCCGATATGCCATCCGACTATCATTCCATCGTTTGCTGCGGTGAGGCCAACCGCGGCGTGGCCTACGCGAACGGTCGCATCTTCTTCGGCCGCCTCGACGCCTTACTGGTTGCCCTGGACGCCAAGACCGGCGAGCAGCTTTGGCAGTCCGAGGTTCGCCCCTATGCAGACGGTTTTTCGCTGACTTCTCCGCCCATCATCGTCGGAGACAAAGTGATCATTGGCCATGGTGGTGGCGAGTATGGCGTGCGAGGCTCGATTCAGGGTTATGACCAAGCCTCGGGCGAACTGGTCTGGCGCACTTACACCATCCCCGGTCCGGGCGAGCCCGGTAACGAAACCTGGAAGGGCGACTCGTGGCAGACTGGCGGGGGCACGGCGTGGCTGTATGGCTCCTACGATGCCGATCTCAACCTGATCTACTACGGCACTTCCAATGCCGCGCCTTGGGGCGGTCAAAATCGTGGCAACGACTCGTCTGACATCGGGCAGTACACTAACGAGGGCAGCGCGTCACAGCTGGCGCTCGATCCCGACACCGGCAAGCTCGTTTGGTCCTACCAGATGACCCCGCACGACGTGTGGGACTATGACGGCGTGAACGAAGCGGTTCTGGTGGATGTCAACATTGGCGGCGGCAACGTCCCGGCGCTGCTCAAGGCCGATCGCAACGGGTTCTTTTACGTTCTGAACCGCGCGAATGGAGATCTGATTTCGGCCGAGCCACTCTCGTACATCAATTGGGCATCGAAGGTCGACAAGGAAACCGGAAGGCCAGTGGAGAATCCTTCAATGGAATTCCGGCCGCAGCTCGACAAATGGGCGCGCGGCATTTGCCCCAACCTCATCGGTGGCAAGAACTGGATGCCGATGTCTTACAGCGAACAGACCGGACTGGTGTATGTGCCGACCTTCAACCTGTGCATGGACATGGTCAATCGCGAGCAAGAGTACGTCAAAGGCACCTTCTACCTTGCCCAGGAGTTCGATCTTGCCATCGCAACCCCCGGCATGGAGGATGCCTTAGGCGAGTACAAGGCTTGGGATCCAGTGAACCAGAAGCTGGTGTGGAGCATCAAGGAAGAGCTTCCGTTCCTTGGCGGCGCCTTGACCACCGCCGGTGGGTTGCTGTTCTATGGCAACCAGGCTGGTGTCCTGAAGGCCGTCGACGCCTCCAACGGGAACATACTTTGGAGCTTCAAGGCTGACTCCGGCATCAGCGCGCCCCCGGTCACTTACGAGATCGGTGGCAAGCAGTATGTCTCGATTGTCACAGGCCGCCTTGTGGGTCCGCCGTCGTTCTTTGGCGAACTCGGTCAGCGCGTGATTGACGCGTCACCTCCGGGTGGCACTCTGATCACCTTCGAGCTTGGTGGCTGACGGCATAGTCCGGCGCGCAGCGCGCGCGCCGGACATCGGCCGGCTTGTCGCCGCACATAATTGCGGGGTTCGGACCAATCTGGTCCGACTCCCGCTTTTTGCTTTCTCAATCCGCCTTGGCGCCTTAATCTTTCCGGGCGACCAAGCTCCACAAGCCAACGAATGCTAAAGACATGAAGACATCGTCAAGATTTGCCGCAGCGCTGGCCGTGAGCCTTTGCCTTGTCGGACCGGCAATGGCGGATGGCGAAACGCCTCCGGTCAACCCCTTCTCGGGCGATGAGGAAATCGTTTCCGAGGGCAGAACACTGTTCAACATCCACTGTTCGCATTGCCATGGCCCCAATGCGGCGCAGGGCGAGCGTCCGCGCGATCTTCGGCGCCTAACCTTGCGCTACAGAGAGAAGGTTAACCAGGTTTACCTGACCACAGCCATGAATGGCAGGCCCGAGAAGGGCATGCCGCCGTGGAGTGAGGTCCTCGAAGAGGAGGCCTTGTGGAAGGTTTTCACCTTTCTCGAAACCGTTCAGAAATAGCGCCGTCGGTGACAATTCGCGGGTCAGGGCCGCTCAAACGTGATGGATCAGGAACCCAGCCGCGAGGGAGGCACGACTCTTAGCGAGCCGCAGCAAACCTTTGCCGCGCTTCGGGAGCATCTCGAGGGTGGCATGGTCGGGCAGTCACGGACGGTGCTTAACCTAATGGTTGCATTGCTTGCCGACGGTCACGTTCTGCTTGAAGGCGCGCCCGGGCTCGCGAAGACGCGCGTGGCGAGGCTGCTGGCCAGCTCGGTCGAAGGGGTCTTCCACCGCATTCAGTTTACGCCCGACTTGCTTCCGTCCGACCTCACCGGGTCGATGATTTATGATCAGCGGACGCACCACTTCGATTTCCAGAGCGGCCCGCTTTTCGGAAACTTCATCCTCGCCGACGAAATCAACCGCGCGCCCGCGAAGGTTCAATCGGCGTTGCTCGAAGCGATGGAGGAGCGGCAGATAACCACCGGCAAGACCAGCCACCGCCTTGAGCAGCCTTTCTTCGTTATCGCCACCCAGAATCCCATCGAGCATGAAGGCACCTGGGAGTTGCCCCAGGCGCAGCTTGACCGGTTTCTGCTGCATGTGGTGGTGGACTATCCCTTGAGCGGCACCGAGCGCGACATTCTTGATCTCGCTATGCGCGAGGCCGCGACGGACGGCCCACCGGCGCCCGAGCGCTTGATCGCCAAGAGCGAGCTCGCCGAGGCGCGGAGCGAGGTTCTCGCGGTTCACGTTTCCGAGCCGGTGCGGGATTATGTGGTGCGCCTGGTGGCCGGCACGCGCGGCGATCCGGAGCCATTGGAAGGCGTGGGTGAGCATTTGTCGCATCCGGTAAGCCCGCGTGGCTCCATTTCCCTTGTGCGCGCGTCGCAAGCGCGGGCCTGGCTGGTTGGGCGCGATTATGTTGTGCCCGAGGACGTTGTCGACCTCGCGCCCGACGCGTTGCGCCACCGTATCGGCTTGAGCTACCGGGCCGAGGCGGAAGGGGTGCAGCCCGGCGAGATCATCGACGCGCTGCTCGAACGCGTCCCCGTCGTCTAGATGGCTCGAACGGTGATGAGCCCGGCGCGATCACGACCCCGAGCCAATCCCACCACCTTGACGCTTGGCGAGCTTATCCCCGCGCAGGGGCGCCGCCATCGCGGACACCTGGCGCCGGGACAGCGGTTTCCCTCGGGGATGCGTCCCAGTCGACGACGCGCGCAAGGTGTCGACTTGGATAGCATTGGCCCTTACGTGATTGGCGACGACCTTCGCTTCATGGATTGGCGCGCCACCGCGCGCACGGGGCGCGCGCAGATGAAGCGGTTCGTTGCGGAATCTCACCTCGCAAGAATTCTGGTGGTCGATTTTCGACCTCCCATGCGGTTTGCGACGAACACGCACCCCATGGCAAAGACCGCTGCCCTGGCTGCCGCCAGGCTCGCCTGGGAGGCGTTTCATATTCACGAGCCAATCGGCCTCTCGGTAGTGCCGGAACGGGAGACGATCGAGCCTCGCCGTGGGCGCGGCCAAGTCATTCGCGTGCTCGATCACTTGGTGGCGCGCTATGCCACCATGGGCGCCGATGACCAGGACCCCGCCATGTCGGACAGCGGCGCCCTTGCCGCTGCGGTCGATCGTGCCGCGGCGTCGCTTCACAAGGGGGACGAAATCACCGTGATCAGCGATTTCGGCGGACCGCTCGACGCACTCAAGTCCATCGCGCGTCAGCTCGCGGGGAGCCGCACGATCCGCGCCGTGATCGTCGAAGATCCCATATATGACAGCCCGCTCTCCGCCGGGCGCTATCCCATTCGCGTCGCCAGCGATGACGCTCGCGCCAGCGCGGTGGTGCCGCGTTCCGGCGTCTCCCGGCAACACGGCGTGGCGGAATCGCTGCGCGCCGACCTCCGGCGTTCCTTGCGCCAGTCCGGCATCCACATCGTTGAGATTACCGCTGCCACGCTCTTGTCGGAGGGGAACGGACGATGACTCGTGACGAAATCATTGCCCAACTCCGTGACGTGCACCTGCCGCCGGGGGCGGATTCCGAATTTGGCTTTGCCATCGCCTGGTGGCCCCTGGCGGCATACACCCTAATCTGCGCGGTGATATTCGTGGTCGCGTTGTGGCGCCGTGGCGCATGGCGCCGGGAGGCCCGCTCGCGGTTGCGCGAGATCGAGGCGTTGGGCGACACGGGCCGGCGTTGGCGGCGCTTGCTTGATCTCGCACTCGCCGTGACGCGCGCGCGCGGCTATCGCGATTCCTTGCCCGAGGCGGCGTATCGCGCACCGAAGACCGTGGCCGACGAGGATGTTGCCATTCTCTCCGAGCATGTCAGACGAACGAGCCGGCGATGATCGAGTTCGCGCGCGCCTGGGTCATTCTGCTTTTGCCGTTGCCGCTCTTGGCCTGGCGGTTCCTGCCGCCAGTGCCGGCGCGGGCCGTGCTTTTGGTACCCGAGGGGGTGCGCGCACTGCTTTTCGGACTCACCTCCGGCGGCCGCGGCGCGGTCGGCGAGTCGCGTCTGATGCACTGGCTGCGTGCGCTCGGCTGGGTCGCCGTTTTGGCCGCCTTCGCCGGCCCCTTCACCCGTGGCGCCATTTTGGAGCGGCCAACCGGACGGGACCTGGTCATCGCTATCGATCTCTCTTCGAGCATGGACGAAAGCGACATGGTTGTCGACGGACAACCCATGTCGCGCTATCAGGTGGTTCGCGACTTGATCGGGAGGTTTATCTCCGAGCGGCGCGGGGATCGAGTGGGTTTGATGGCGTTCGGCCATGAGGCATTCATTATCGCGCCGCTCACCTTCGACACCGAGGCGGTGGCGGAGCTGCTCGACGAGTTGGTTATCGGCCTTCCCGGTCATCGAACCGATCTCGGCCGCGTGGTCGGACTAACGGTTCAAATGCTTCGTAACCAGAAAAGCGCGACCCGCATGCTGGTGATCTTGTCCGATGGGGAAGACAATTCCGGCGAGCTTACGGGCCTCGATGCCGCGCGGCTCGCCGCATCTCACGACCTCCGCATCTACACAATCGGATTTTCGGCAAAGCTCGATGCCGATGGCGCCGCGATCCTTCGCACCATGGCGGACGTGACCGGCGCCGCCTTCTACGTCGCAAGCTCCGCAACCGCCCTTGCCGAGATCACCGCCGAGATCGATGCCGTGGAACCCATCGCCTTCGAGGGCGACCCCGAGCACTATATCCATGATTGGACCATGCTTCCCGTCGGGCTCGCATTGCTCATTCTTACTGGACTATCGTTTTTGGGAAGGCAGGAGGCATGATTCTGAGCTACCCCCTCGCGCTGCTCTTGCTGCTTCCGGCCGCGGCCATGGTGGCTTGGCGCGCGCGACGCGGCACGAGCGGGTTTTCCCGGCTTCCCGGGGATTGGGAACGGCTGGTGGCACCACTGCTGCGCGGCGTTGTGGCGCGTGGTGCATCGGAGGGGAAGGCGCCGCACCGTTTTGTGCTACTGGCACTTTGGACCCTGCTTTCCGTTGCGATCGCGCGGCCCGCCTGGCAAGTGGAGGCCGGAGGTGAATTCGCCAATATCGCCGGCCGGGTCATCGCCATCGACCTCGGCGGCGATGCGGATATTCACAGCCAGCGGCTTGCCGCCAAGACTTTGATTGAAGGCTTGCCGAATGTGCCCACTGCCATTGTGGTCGGAAGCGGTGACGCCTTCAACGTCGTGCCGCTCACAACCGATCGCTATTTTCTTGACCGCTATCTCAACGTGGTCGCGCCCGACGTGATGCCGCTTGAAGGGCGGGCGCTGCCCGTCATCGTGGCCCATGCCGAGGGAGTACTCACCCGGGCCGGAGTTCTAGCGGGTCAGGTGGTCTTGCTTACGGGCGGCGTGCCCCCGGCCCAAGGGGCGTACACGCCGGTTCGTTGGTCGCGGGTGGTGGTCACCGATGATGACGCGCGCAACGACTGGTATGCCTATTCACGATATCTCGCGGCGCAGCTTGCAACCTATGACGCGCTCGATCCCGCGACCGAGGATTTGGCGCGGCAGATCGAGCGCGCGCGCCGCCACGGTGACCTTGCGGCGATCCACGATCTCACGCCCTATGTGCTTGGATTGTCGGCCTTGCTTTGGCTCGCCCTGTTCCGCAGGAGGCGGTCGCAATGATCGCGCGGGTATCCCTGTTTCTCGCCGGCTTGGTGGTCGCGGCGGGCCTGGCGTGGCTCTGGCCACGCATTCAAGAGCCGCCCACAACCCACGAGATCGCGCGCGGGCTTCTCGAAGACGGCCATCCCGAGGACGCCCTGATTCTTTTCAAGGACCGCGCCTGGCGGGGCGTCGCCGAATATCACGCTGGTCGCTTCGACCGCGCGATCGGCGAGTTCTTTCCGCCGGAATCCGTTCTCGAGCTCTACAACATGGGCTCCGCGTTTGCGCGGCTTGAGAACTGGAACGCCGCCATTTCCAGCTTCGAACGTGTGTTGCGGCTCGATCCGGAACATGCCGACGCCCGGCATAATCTGAACCTGGTCTCGCTTGCCGCCGAACTGGCGACGGACGAGGCGGTGCCCGCGACCGAGGATTCGCCGCTTCTCCGCGGCGAGGGGGATGACCAGCAGGACAGCGGGACCGAATTGTCCGATCCGGCGGAACACAAACCAAGCCGATCGAACGACAGCGACGGGCCCGGCCAGGAAAGCGATGCCGACCTTGACGGCACCAGTGACGAGCCGGGCGAGCTTGGCGATTTGGCGGAAAACCGGCGCAGCGGAACCGCGAACGCGGCGGGCGATCCCGGCGAGGACGTGCGGGGCGCGCTGCGCCAAGGCCCCGGCTCGGGGGAACTGAAGGCGCGTGAAAGTGCGCAAGCGGCCGAGATCCTTCTTCGCGAGATCACGGACGACCCTGACAAGGTCTTGCGGGTCCGTCTCTTCACAGCCCACGAGCGGCGCCAGGCGGGAAATCCGTGATGTTGCCAAGGACCGGCATCATCGGCTTGATCGCGCTTTTGGTCGTTGTTGTGGGAACGGCGCGCGCGCAGCAGGTGGCGATCCCCGTCGCGCCGCAGCTTCGAGTCATTGTTGAGCCCGGGCACGTGCTCCAAGGCGGCGCCCACGTGCAGGGCCAGATTCGGCTTCGGGTGCTGCTGGCGTCTCCCGATCCGTTTGCCGCGATCGATTTTGTGATGCCCGAGATCGCCGGCGCGAAGGTTATCGAGCTGTTTCCGCCGAAGACGCGCACCATCAATGTGTACGACAAGCTGGGCTATGCCTATGAAACCCACCTCGCGCTGTTCGCGGAATCGAGTGGTATACTGACCATACCAGAGATTACCATGCTCATTGCCGTGACGACGCCCGAGGGGGAGCGTCAACAGTTCGACCTTTCGAACCCGGCATTCGATATCCCGATTCATCCCATCGACCCGGCGCTGCAATCGAGCTGGTGGATGGTGGCGGATAAGCTTGAGGTCAGCGAAAGCTGGACCCCGGAACCGGAGGCGTTCCGCGCCGGCGAGACCATCAAGCGCCATGTGTCGATCGTGGCGCACGGGGTCAGCGTCGCCCAACTGCCGCATATCGAGCAAATCGCGAACCAAGGCTATGCCGTCGTCGGCGCGTCTCAAGACACCAAGACCTGGATCACCAAGGAGGGTCTGGTGGCGGAGGTTTCGCAAACTTGGGAAATGCGGCTTCAGACAGACGACGTGCTTTACGTCAGCCCGATCGTGATTCACTATTGGGACGCGGCGGCGGACGTTCCCGCGGTCGCCCGGCTTCCGAGCAAGCGGGTCGAGCCCCTGCCGCGCGATCCCGAGGCCTCGCGCCGCGCCTTGCTCGAAGAGGCCATGGCCGCGCATCGCGGGCGGCGTCTTGGCGCGTTGGTGCTGATTGCCATACCTACTGTCGCTGGCTTGGCCCTGTTGGCCATGTTCGCCTACGCGGCGCGGCGCACGCGGGCCGACCGCCAGCTTTTGTCCGCATGCCGGGGCGGGTTGTCCCCGGCCGGGAGCCTCGCGGCCATCCTGTGCTGGTCGGAAGCAAGTTTCGGAGAACGCGGCGGGCACGCGGTAACGGCCTTGGGCAGACGTCTCGGTGGTTCCGCGGCCCGAACGCTTGCGGGCGTCCAGGCGACGGCGTTCGGCGCGGAAGAGCGGGGCATCGATTCGCGTGACGTGTCGCGCGTTCTGGTGCGCGCCGCGCGTGTTTCCCGCATGTCGCGGGTTTGGGTTAGGCTCGCCGCGCCCTTTGTAGCCATGTTCGCTGCGCCCCGTCTTGCCGCGCGTGACGAGCAATAGGGTTTAGACCAGACCCATCAAATGCCGGGATTAAACAATCAGACACGCCTGATTGGCCCGATCCCGCCCGGTAACCTATAGTCCGCACATGCAACCGGCGTTGGCCGGCGCGAGGGGAAAGCTGATGGAACAAGCCAGAGCCGGGGACGGTGGCGGGCCTCCGCCGCGGCAAGGCTTTGCCGATACGGCGGCGCTTGACGATTTTCTCAGCTCTCCGGATGCTGCCTTGACGGCCGATTTGGCATCTCTCGACGGTGACATCCTGGTGCTTGGCGCAAGCGGCAAGATGGGCCGACACTCGCGCGCCTCGCCAAACGGGCGGCGCCCGGCAAGGCTATCGTGGCGGTGTCCCGCTTCAGCGACACGGCTGCACGCGAACGGCTGGAATCCTGGGGAATTCAAACACTTGCCTGCGATTTGCTCGACCGTGCCGCGATCGCGACGCTGCCTCGGTTCGACAACGTTATCGCCATGACCGGCCGCAAGTTCGGCTCCACCGGAGCGGAATCCGCGACCTGGGCCAACAATGCCATCGTCTCGGCGCAGATTGCCGAGACCTTCGTCGCCTCGCGCCTGGTGATGCTGTCGACCGGCTGCGTCTATCCCTTCGTTCCCGTGACGGGCAGCGGCGCCGACGAGAATACGCCGCCGGGACCACCGCCGGGCGAATATGCCTGGTCGCGTGTCGGGCGCGAGCGCCTCGTAGAGCACCTATCGCGACAGAGAGGCACCGCCGGTCGGCTGATCCGGCTCAACTATGCCATCGATATGCGCTACGGCGTGCTGCACGACATCGCGCGCGCGGTCTGGGAAGAGCGTCGGGTTGATGTGACGATGGGGCATGTGAATGTCCTCTGGCAGGGCGATGCCAACAGCCGCATCCTGCGCGCGCTCGCCCATTGCACGACACCGACGACGCCATTGAATCTCACCGGCCCGGAGACGCTTTCGGTACGGGCGCTTGCCGAGCAGTTCGGCGAAATCTTCGACAAAAAAGTGCAGATTGCCGGCGTGGAAGCCGAGACGGCCTGGCTCAGCGACAGCAGCGCCGCCACGGCCTTGTTCGGCGAACCGCCGGTTCCCCTGGCAAGCATGGTGACATGGACCGCCGATTGGGTTTTCCGCGGCGGCGACAGCCACAACAAGCCCACCCACTTCGAAGCCAGAGACGGACAATATTGATGCCCCTGCTCAGCGAGGACATGCTGCCGGCCACGCTGGCCGATGAAGCGGCGGTGGAGGATATCCTGTCCACGCCGAGCCAGGCGCTGGTCAATGACTTGGCGCGTCTTGACGGCGATATCCTGGTCCTTGGTGTCGGCGGCAAGGTGGGGCCGACCCTGGCGCGTCTCGCCAAGCGCGCGGCCCCCGACAAGCGCGTCGTGGGTGTCGCACGGTTCAGCAATACGGCTGTGCGGGAAAGGCTCAAAAGCTGGGGCGTCGAGACCATTGCCTGCGACCTGCTGGACCGGGACGCGGTCGCCGGCAGCGCCAGGCGAATACGCCAATTCCTGCGTCGGGCGCGAGCGCATCTTCGAACATGGCTCGGGGATGTACGGCACGCCCGGCCGCCTGATCCGCCTCGCCTACGCCATCGACATGCGGTACGGCGTGCTGCACGAGATCGCCACCAAGGTGCGCTACGGCGTGGCAATCGACTTGAGCACGAGCCACACCTCGATCATCTGGCAAGGGGATGCGAGCAGCCAGATTCTGCGCTGCCTCTGCCATTGCACGACGCCCACCAGCCCCCTCAACATCACCGCCCCGCCATCGTCAGCGTTCGCGAGCTTGCGGAATCCTTTGCCCAGCGCATGGACAAGCCGGCCCGGTATGCGGGACAGGAAGGCGACAGCGCCTGGGTCATGAACGGCGAAGCGGCGACCGCGCTGTTCGGCGATCCTGTCGTGACGACGGAGAAGATGCTAGACTGGGTCGCGGATTGGGTGATGCGCGACATGCCCAATTACGGCAAGCCCACCAAATACGACGTGCGCAGTGGACGTTTCTGATCTCACCGAGCGGCGGCTCGAGGCGACGGACGCCGACCACCTGCTGGCGCTGACCGAGGAAGCGCGGTGGAACCAGACCATTGCGGATTGGCGTTTCATGCTGGCGAACGGCTCGGGATGGGGCCTGTGGACCGCCTCGGGCATGCCGGTCGCAAGCACGCTCATCGTGCCGTATCCGCCGCGCTTCGCCTGGATCAGCATGGTCCTGGTTTCCGCGCCCTGGCGCCGCCTCGGCCTGGCAACGCGCTTGACCCGATTATGCCTGGAAGACCTGCAGAGGCTCAGCCTCGCGCCGATGCTCGACGCCAGCGAAGCGGGCCGCGGGGTCTATGAAAAGCTGGGATTCAAGGCGCTGTGGACATTCGACCGCATGGTCGCCGAAACGCCTAAGCGGCCTGCCCCGACATTGCCTGTCAGACCGCTGGCTCTGACCGATCTTGCCAGTGTTGCCAATTTTGATGCCAAGACCTTCGGTGCCCGACGAGATGCCATGCTGGCCTATTGCTGTGACGATCAAGCGCCTTACGCAACGATTCTGGAAGACCGCGGCGGGTTCGCCCTGGGCCGCGACGGCCAGCGTACCTTGCATATCGGCCCTGTGATGGCTCGCGATGCAGCATCCGCGGCCAGCCTAGTCGCGGCCTCTCTTGCCGGCACGAGCGGCCCGGTCTCCATCGACGTGCCGACAAAACACGCCGATTTCCGCGCCGCATTGGCCGACATGGGCTTCTCTCCCCAGCGGCCATTCGTGCGCATGACCACGGCGGCGGAAGATTTCGGCGATCCCAGCCATTGCTACGCCGTCGCCGGGCCGGAGTTCGGGTAACGCGCATGTCCAAAGACAAATATCAGCGCATCGCCTGCCTTTACGATCTGCTCGACCTGCCTTTCGAGCACGGACGCTATCAACGCATTCGCCCCCGCGTGTTCGAGGGCCTCGGCGGCAGGATATTGGATGCCGGCGTGGGCACGGGGCGCAACATCCCGTTCTATCCGCCCGGCAGTACGGTCATCGGGATCGACCAAAGCTCGGCCATGCTCAAACGCGCCGCCCGCCGCCTGGCCGATGTCGGCGGCGATGTGGAACTGCGGGAAGCCGATGTCCTGGATACCGGCTTTGCCGATGACAGCTTCGACGCCGTCGTGGCAACCTTTCTGTTTTGCGTACTCGACGAATCCCTGCAGCTGCCCGCCCTGCGCGAGCTGGCCCGCATATGCAAGCCGACGGGCAGCATTCGCATCCTCGAATACTGCTATTCCAAAGATCCGAAGAAGAGGCGTATCATGCGCCTATGGGCGCCCTGGGCCCGCTGGGCCCATGGCGCCAAGTTCGACCGTCATACCGAGCAATACCTGCCCGAAGCGGGTCTGGAGATGCTCGAGGAGACCTTCGTTTTCCAGGACATCATCAAGATGATCGTGGCCCGCCCGATGCAGGGGCAAGACTGATGCCGCAAGACGCATATTCCCTCTTGAGACAGGGAGTTGTCATTCCCGCGCATCCCCTTGTCTTAAATGAGAAATATGAACTTGATACTATACGACAACGGGGCCTGACCCGCTATTACCTCGATGCCGGCGCAGGCGGCTTGGCGGTGGGTGTTCACGCCACCCAGTTCGCCATCCGCGAGGCCGGGCTTTACGAGCCGGTGTTGCGGCTTGCGGCCGGGACCGTGGCGGACTGGTGCGATCGTCCTGTGGTGATGGTGGCCGGCGTGTCGGGAAAGACCGAACAGGCCTGCGCAGAGGCAGAGATCGCGCGCGGGCTCGGCTATCACGTGGCCCTGATAACTCTCGCCGCCTTCCAGGGCGCCAGCGAAGGGGAGATGGTCGCCCATTGCGCCGGCGTCGCCGCGGTCATGCCCATCATGGGCTTCTACCTGCAACCGGCCGTCGGCGGCGTACCCCTGCCCGTCTCGTTCTGGCGCCGATTTGCGGAAATCGAGAACGCGGTGGCCATAAAGGCGGCACCTTTCAGCCGCTATCACACCATGGATGTGGTCAATGGCGTGGTGGCCGCCGGCGCCGAGGAGCGTATCGCGCTCTACACCGGCAATGACGACCATATCGTCCTCGACCTTTTGGCGCCGTTCGAGGCCGTGCGCGACGGTACGACGGTGCGAGTGCGGTTCCGCGGTGGCCTGCTCGGGCAATGGGGCGTGTGGACGCAGCAGGCCGTCGCCATGCTGGAGCGTGTTCACGCCTCCATAAACAGTGGCACGGTAGATGCCGATCTGTTGGCGCTCGACAGCCGTTTGACCGACGCCAATCGCGCCATCTTCGATGTCGACAACGGCTTTCGTGGCTGTCTCGCCGGCTGCCATGAAATTCTCCGCCGCCAAGGCCTGCTGGCCGGCACCTGGTGCCTCGACCCGGCCGAGGTCTTGAGCCCGGGACAGGCTGAGGCTATCGATAGGGTCTGCCGCGACTATCCGGAGCTTGGTGACGATGCCTTTGTTGCAGCCAATCTCGAGCGCTGGCTTGCTTGACAGCCTCTCTCGGGAGAGGTAACCGTTCAGTTACTTAACGGGAGACCCATGCCCACCACTCCAATCGGCATCATCCTTTACGGCGTCACCGGCCGCATGGGAACGAACCAGCATCTGGTGCGCTCGATCCTGGCCATCCGCGAGGAGGGCGGCTTGGCGTTGGCCGACGGCCCGAGCCCATTCTCGCCGGACGCACCGCCGAGAAGCTCGAAGCGCTGGCGAATGCCCACGGGCTCGACCGCTGGACGACGGACCTCGACGCGGCGCTTGCGGACGACAGCGTGGAGATATTCTTCGACGCTGCGTCGACGCAGTTGCGCGCGGGGCTGCTGCGCAAGGCGATCGATGCCGGCAAGCACGTCTATTGTGAAAAACCCGTGGCGGAGACCGTCGCCGATGCGCTGGACGTCGCGCGCCATGCGGAGCAGGCGGGCGTCTGTCACGGCGTTGTGCAGGACAAGCTTTGGCTGCCAGGCATCCGCAAGCTGAAGATGCTCATCGATTCGGGCTTCTTCGGCCGCATTCTCGCGATCCGCGGCGAGTTCGGCTACTGGGTGTTCGAAGGCGAC
>CAZKTK010000015.1:0-18932 GCA_964555535.1 uncultured Rhodospirillaceae bacterium | reverse complement strand
CCGACAGCATGCAGGTCTATCGCGAGCTGCGGCTGCTCACCGCGCGCCCGGACGCCGGGGAGGAGGCACGCGCGCCGCACAGGCTGTACGGCGTGATGTCGGCCGATACCGCATGCTCCGTTGCGCAGTGGCGCACCCTCGCTCTGGCCGCAATCGAGGAAACGCTGGCCGCCTCCCAAGTCCCCATCGTGGTCGGCGGCAGCGGGCTCTATATTCGCGCTCTTCTCGATGGCCTGTCGCCCATGCCCGATATCCCGCCAGCCGTACGCGATGCGGCAAGGTCCCGGTACGACGCGCTCGGCGAGGACGCTTTCCGGGCGGCGCTGGCCGCGCGCGATCCGGCGGCCGCAAGCCGTATCGGTGCCGGCGATCGGCAACGCCTGATCCGCGCCTGGGAGGTCGTGGAGGCCAGCGGCCGTCCCTTCGAGGCGTGGCGAGGCGAGGCGGGGGAAAGTCTCCTCTGGCCCGCCTTGAAGCTGTTGCTGTTGCCGCCGCGAGAGGCGCTCTATGCAACCTGCGACGCGCGTCTGGAAGCGATGTTCGCCGCCGGCGCACTCGATGAGGTCGCGGCGTTGGTGAAAGCCGGTCTGGATGCCGAGTTGCCGGCCATGAAGGCGCTGGGGGTCGATGCGATCGCTGCCCATCTGCGCGGCGAAATCGACCGCCGCGAAGCCTTGCGCCAGGCGCAACAGGCCACGCGCCGCTACGCCAAGCGCCAGCTTACGTGGTTTCGCCACCAGTACGAGGCGGACATGATCCTGTCTCCGGGGCCCGACCTGGGCGAGAAATCCTTGGCCGCAGTTGCCAGCTTCCTGTTGACCGGAGACCGCGCGGAGACTAGCTTGCGCGCCCTTTGAGGCCGCTTTTGGCCGGACATGGAGGCTGCGATGAATTTGCTTGGAGGCGAGATTGTCATTCGATCCCTGGTGGACCAGGGCGTTGACGTCATTTTCGGCTATCCGGGCGGCGCCGTGCTTCCGATCTATGATGCGCTGTTCCAGCAGAACCGGTTGCGCCATGTGCTGACCCGCCATGAGCAGGCGGCGGTGCATGCGGCCGAAGGCTATGCGCGCTCGACCGGCAAGGTCGGCGCCGTGCTGGTGACCTCCGGCCCCGGCGCTACGAATGCCGTGACGGGCCTCGCCGATGCCATGATGGATTCGATTCCGGTGGTCTGCCTGACCGGTCAGGTGCCGACCCATCTGATCGGCAACGATGCCTTCCAGGAGGCGGATACCGTCGGCATCACCCGGCCCTGCACCAAGCACAATTATCTGGTCAAGGACGTGAAAGACCTCGCCCGCATCATGGCAGAGGCGTTTCATGTGGCACGGTCGGGGCGGCCGGGCCCGGTGGTCGTTGATCTGCCCAAGGACGTGGTCAACGACGCCACCGACTACGAACCCATCGGCGAGGTCCAGCACCGCACCTATCGGCCCAAGGTCAAGGCGCCGGCGGATCGCATTGCGGAGACGGTGAAGCTGCTCGCCGATGCGCAACGGCCGATCATCTATGCCGGCGGCGGCGTGATCAATTCCGGGCCCAAGGCCAGCAAGCTGCTGCGGGAGCTGGCGGCGTTGACGAATTTCCCGGTGACCCAGACTTTGATGGGGTTGGGCGCGTTTCCCGCGCGCCATAAGCAGTCTCTCGGCATGCTGGGCATGCACGGCACCTACGAGGCCAATCTCGCCATGCATCATTGCGACGTGATGCTGGCGGTCGGTGCGCGTTTTGACGACCGGGTGACGGGCCGCTTGACGGACTTCTCGCCCGGCTCGAAGAAGATCCACATCGACATCGATCCCTCGTCAATCAACAAGAACGTGTCGATCGACGTGCCGCTCGTCGGTGACGTTGCCAACGTGCTCGGCGATATTCTGGCCGGCTTGAAGAAGCGCAAGCGGCGCACGCGCAAGTCCGCGGTCAAGACCTGGTGGAAGACGATCGATAGCTGGCGGGACAAGGATTGCCTGCGCTATGCACCGAGCAAGAAGGCCATCAAGCCGCAGCATGCGCTGCAGCGCCTGCAGGAGCATACCAAGGACAAGGACGTCTATTTCACGACCGAGGTGGGCCAGCACCAGATGTGGGCGGCGCAGCACCTGGTCGTCGACGAGCCCAATCGCTGGATGACCTCGGGCGGGCTCGGCACCATGGGCTACGGCTTTCCCTCCGCCGTCGGCGTGCAGACGGCGCATCCCGAGTCTCTGGTGATCGATATCTCCGGCGAGGCATCGTTCCTGATGAACATGCAGGAGCTGTCGACGGTGCGTCAGTATCGCCTGCCGCTCAAGGTGTTCATCCTCAACAACGAATATCTCGGCATGGTGCGCCAGTGGCAGGAGTTCTTCCATGGCGGGCGTTATTCGGAGAGCTATACGGATTCGTTGCCCGACTTCGTGGCATTGGCGGAATCCTTCGGTATCAAGGGGCTGCGCGCGACCAAGCCGTCGGAACTCGACGATGTGATCGCCGAGATGATCGCCCATGACGGGCCGGTGATCGCCGATATCATGGTCGAGAAGCTCGAGAACGTGTTCCCCATGATCCCCGCCGGGGCCGCTCACAACGAGATGAAGCTAAGCGGCGACGACGCAGTGCCGACACGCACCGAAGAAGGCATGGTGCTGGTCTAGGTCTCGATCTCCGCCAGTGGCGCGCGGGCGGCCACCTGGTCGCCCTCCGCTACCGCCAGTTTGGTGACCTTCCCGGCCACGGGCGCGGTGATGGCGTGCTCGATCTTCATGGATTCGATGACGGCGAGCAGCGCGCCCGCCGCGACCGTGTCACCGACGCTCACGGCCACCTTGGCGACATGGCCCGGTATGGGGGCGGGCACCTTGCCATCCGCGCCGGCTGCCGCCGGCTCGGCGGGCGCATAGGTGATATCCTCCCAGGCACGGGCGCCGTCTCCTGCATCCAGCCAGAGCTTGGCGCCGTCGCTGACGGCGTGCGGAAGGTGGTCGGCTTCGACCGTGTGCGATGCGACCTCGTAGCTGCCGTTCGAGAGCATGGCAACCGAGACTTTGTGCTCGCGCTTGCCCTCCAGAAGGATCAGCGGCCAACGCGCCTCGCCGGCACTGCGCCAGGGATCGGGTTCGCCCGCGATGGAGTTTCTGAAAACCGTCGCCGCTGCCAGGGCTAGGGCCTTGTCGTCCGGTGCCGCAGCGATCTTGACGTTGGCCGCCAGTGCCGTCGTCGGCTTGCCGGCGATGAAGTCGGGCAAGTCCAGGAGCGCCAGCAAATAGGCCTTGTTGGTGGTGGCGCCGAGCAGGCGGGTATCGCCGATGGCCGCAGCCAGGCGCTGGCGCGCGCTTTCCCGGTCCGGCCCGTGGGCGATGATCTTGGCGAGCAGGGGATCGTAGTGAATGCCGATCTCGCTACCCGTGGCGATGCCCGCATCGATACGAACGCCGTCGCCCGTCGCCGGCTGCCAATCCAGCACCGTGCCTGTGCGCGGCAGCAATGTGGCGGGGTCTTCCGCATATAGCCGCGCCTCCATGGCGTGGCCGGTAAAGGCGATGCCGTCCTGGTCCAGCGGCAGCGGGCCGCCGGCTGCGATCTGCAGTTGCCAGGCCACCAGGTCGAGATTGGTGATCATCTCCGTCACCGGATGCTCGACCTGCAGGCGGGTGTTCATTTCCAGGAAATAGAAACCGTCGTCGCCGACCAGGAACTCAACCGTGCCGGCGCCGACATAGTCGATGGCCTTGGCGGCGGTCACCGCGGCGGCGCACAAGCCTTCCACCATGGCGGCGGGCAGGCCCGGGGGCGGGCTTTCCTCGATCACCTTCTGGTGGCGGCGCTGCAAGGAGCAGTCGCGGGCGCCGAGATGCACCACGGCGCCGTGGGCATCGCCCATCACCTGCACCTCGACATGGCGTGCCGGATCGATGACCTTTTCCAGGATCAGGCTGCCGTCGCCGAAGCCGGCCTCGGCCTCATTGCGGGCCGATGTCAGGGCGGCTTCGATCTTGTTGGCTTCCGTTACGATGCGCATGCCGCGTCCGCCGCCGCCGGCTGACGCCTTGATGAGCAGCGGCAGGCCGACGCCGAGCGCGGCTTCTGCCAAGGCCGCCTGGTCCGCGCCCTCGCTGTGCCAGCCGGGCACACAGGGCACGCCCGCCTCGATCATGATCTCCTTGGCGCGGCGCTTGTCGCCCATGGCCGCGATGGCATCCGGCGAAGGGCCGACGAAGGTCAGGCCGGCATCGGCGCAGGCGCTGGCGAAGGCCGCGCTTTCCGAAAGAAAGCCATAGCCGGGATGCACCGCATCCGCGCCGCTGCGTTCGGCCGCCGCCAGCAGCGCCTCGATGGAGAGATAGGAGTCGCTCGCCCGCGGCGGGCCGATGCGCTCCGCCTCGTCCGCGGCGAGAACATGGGGCGCGTCGGCATCGGCGTCGCTGTAGACGGCGACGGTCGCCACCCCCATGCGCTTGGCCGTGGTGATGACACGAACGGCGATCTCGCCGCGATTGGCGATAAGAAGCTTGCGAATCATTTCTGGCGCTGTCCGACGAAGTTGCGACGTTTTGCAATGATGCCGAGCATGATCTCGTCCGCCCCGCCGCCGATAGAGCCGAGGCGGGCATCGCGGAAATGGCGGGAGATGCGCGCGTCCCACATATAGCCCTGGCCGCCGTAATATTGCAGGCAGGAATCCGTGACCTCGCGGCTGAGGCGACCGGCCTTGAGCTTGGCCATGGAGGCGAGCGTGGTGACATCCTGGCCGGAGACGTAAAGCTCGCAGGCCTGGTAGGTCAGCGCCCTGAGCAGTTCGACCTCCGTCGCCAGCTCGGACAGACGGAACTGGATGACCTGATTGTCGAGCAGCGCGCCGCCGAAGGCGCGACGAGAGCCCGTATAGTCAGCGACCTCCTCAATGGCGTCTTCCAAAGCGCCAAGGCAGCTCGCCGCCGCCCACAGTCGCTCCTCCTGAAACTGCATCATCTGATAGGTGAAACCGTGCCCTTCCTCGCCGATCCTGTTGCGCTTGGGCACGCGCACGTTTTCGAAATGGATCTGGCCGGTGTCGGATGACGCCATGCCCAGCTTCTTGAGCTTGCGCGCCACCGTTACGCCTGGTGTGTCCATGGGCACCATGATCAGCGACTTGTTGCGGTGGGGCGCACGCTCGTCGGAGGTGTTGGCGAGCAGGCACATCCAATCGGCCTGGATGCTGTTGGTGATCCACATCTTGCCGCCGTCGATGACATAGTCGTCGCCGTCCGAGCGCGCCCGCGTTCGGATGCCGGCCACATCCGAGCCCGCCTCGGGCTCGCTGACGCCGATGCAGCCGACCTGATCGCCGGCAATGGCAGGCACCAGAAACGCCTTGCACAGTTCTTCGCTGCCGAAGCGTGCCAGCGCCGGCGTGCACATGTCCGTCTGCACGCCGATGGCCATGGGCACGCCGCCGCAGCGGATATGGCCCAGCGCCTCGGCGAAGATCATGGCATAGGAATAGTCGAGCCCCATGCCGCCATATTTTTCCGGCTTGTGGATGCCGAGAAAGCCCGCATCGCCGAGCTTCTTGAAAAGCTCGTGGGCGGGAAAAATCTCCGCTTCCTCCCACTCATCGACGTGGGGGTTGACCTCCTGGTCGATGAAGCGGCGCGCGGAATCGCGCAGGGCCTCGTGTTCCGGTGTCAGCAGCATCGCGTCTCTCCGTCGGCGGGGCGTGCAGCATAATGCGGATCGGCGCCAGTGACGAGCGGTTGCGCCCGCCGCGCGCATGCGCCACCTTCGCCCTATGGATAGGAGCGAGAAGGCGGTTACCTTCCGTGCTGCCGGCATCACGAAGGTCTATGGCGAGGGCGAGGCGGCGGTGCACGCTCTGCGCGGGGTCGATGTCGAGCTCCATGCCGGCGAACTGGTGGTCCTGCTGGGGCCGTCGGGCAGCGGCAAATCGACATTTCTCAATATTCTCGGTGGCCTCGACGTGCCGACCGCGGGCAGGGTCAGCTTTCGCGACCGGGATCTGACGGCGCTCGACGACAATGGCCTGACCGAGTTTCGTCGCCGCCATGTCGGCTTCGTCTTCCAGTTCTACAATCTGGTGCCGAGTCTGACCGCGCGGGAGAATGTCGCTCTGGTGACGGAGATCGCCAGTTCGCCGATGGACCCCGGGGATGCGCTGGCGCTGGTCGAGCTCGATCCCCGCGCCGATCATTTTCCCGCTGAGCTGTCGGGCGGCGAACAGCAGCGCGTGGCTATCGCCCGCGCCATCGCGAAACAGCCGGATGTGCTGTTGTGCGACGAGCCGACCGGTGCGCTCGACAGCCGCACCGGCGTGGTGGTGCTGGAGGCCATTGCCAGAGTCAATCGCGAGCTCGGCACCTGCACGGCGCTGATTACCCATAACGCCGTGATCGCCGAGATGGCCGACCGGGTTATCGCCTTTGCCGACGGACAGGTCGTGGAGGAGCGTCGCAACCCCAGCCGCAAGGCGCCTTCGGAGCTCGCTTGGTAGATGCGCGCCATCGACCGCAAGCTGACCCGTGATCTCTGGTACCTGCGTGGCCAGGCCCTGGCCATCGCGCTGGTGCTGGCCTGCGGCGTCGCCATGTCGGTCATGGCGCTTGGCATGCTTCGCTCCCTGGAAGAGACACGTGACAGCTATTACGAGCGCTATCGCTTCGCCGATGTCTTCGCCCATGTGAAGCGGGCACCGTCGTGGCTGACACGGCGGCTGGCGGAGGTTCCCGGTGTTGCGGCTGTGAATGCGCGCGTAACCACCGCTGCGACTCTCGACATTGCCGGTATGGATGAGCCGGCCACGGCGCGCATCTTGTCGCTGCCGGGCCACGGCGAGGCCGTGCTCAACGACATTGCCATGCGCGTCGGCCGGCGCCCGGCACCGGGCAGGACCGGGGAAGTGCTGGTCGGCGAGGCCTTTGCCGTGGCTCATGCCATGGTGCCGGGCGACACGTTGCGGGCGACCGTCAACGGCGTCGCGCGTCAGCTCACCGTAGTCGGCGTCGCACTGTCGCCGGAATATGTCTATGCCATCGGTCCCGGCTCGCTGGTGCCCGACGACCGCCGTTTCGCCGTGTTGTGGATGGAGGAGCGGGGTTTGGCGGCCGTTACCGACATGACCGGTGCCTTCAACGATGTCAGCTTCGCCCTGCTGCCGGGCACTTTGGAGGCCGCTGCCATCGCCGCCATCGACCGCTTGCTCGAGCCCTATGGCGGTACCGGCGCCTATGGCCGTGACCGCCAGACCTCCAACTGGTTCCTCGACGGCGAGATGAAGGAGCTGGCCGCGATGGCGCAGCTCATACCGCCGATCTTTCTCGGTGTTGCGGCATTCCTGCTCAACATCGTCGTCGGCCGCCTGGTGGCGACCCAGCGCGAGCAGATCGGCCTGCTCAAGGCACTCGGCTATCGCGACATGGCGGTGGGCTTGCACTATGGCAAGCTGGTCGGCAGCATCGTGCTTGCGGGATCGTTGCTCGGCCTCGGTGTCGGGATCTGGTTCGGCCGCGGCATGGCAGAGATTTACACTCGCTTCTTTCACTTTCCCTTCCTGCATTACGAGATCGGCGCGCCTGTCATTGTCGGATCCGTACTGGTGGCTTTCACCGCCGCGGCGCTGGGAACGGTGGCGGCGTTGCGCCGCGTGGTGCACCTGCCGCCTGCGGTGGCCATGCAGCCGCCGGCCCCGCCGCGCTATCGCAAGGCTCCCGGTGTTCTGGCCGCGATGGGGCGTTCCCTGCTGCCTTCGACGCACATGATCTTTCGTCACATCTTTCGCTGGCCGTTGCGGGCGCTGCTCACCACCATCAGCCTGGCGATGGCGGTTGCCGTGCTCGTGGCCTCGATGTGGATGATCGACGCGGTCGATCTGATGCTCGATGTGCATTTCCACCAGAGCAACCGCCAGGATGTTTCCGTCGCCTTCACCGGCCCGCTCGGCATCGGTGCCATGCAGGAGATGGCACGCTTGCCTGGCGTGCGTCGGGTGGAGCCGTTCCGCAGCGTGCCGGTGCGCCTCAGCTTCGGCCATCACAGCCGCCGCAGCGCCATTACCGGCATCGAACCGGGGGCCGACCTCAGCCGGCCGATTGGCGCTGACGCCGAGCCGTTGGTGCCGCCGCCCGAGGGTTTGATGCTGTCGTCTTGGCTGGCCGGCCAGCTTGGCGTCGGGCGCGGCGACTGGCTGTATGTGGAGGCCATGGAAGGCCGCCGGCCGGCCCGCGCCCTGCCTGTGACCGCCTTGGTCGAGGATGTGATAGGCGCTGAGGCCACCATGGACATGGCGGCGCTCAACCGCTTTATGGGCGAGGGGCCGTCCATATCCGGCGCCCATATGCTGACCGATTCTGCCGAGACGAGCCGCCTCTATCGCCGCATCAAGGATCTGCCGGCCGTGGCCGATATCGTGATCATGACCGAGGCGCTGACCAAGGTGCGCGAGACACTGGCGGAGAATCTGCTCCTCATGACCACCTTCAACATCGGCTTTGCCGGGCTGATCGCTTTCGGTGTGGTCTACAACGCGGCCCAGATCGCGCTTTCCGAACGGGCCCGCGAACTCGCTTCCTTGCGCGTGCTCGGCTTCCGCCGCCGTGAGGTGTCGTTCATACTGCTGGGCGAGTTGGCAATCCTGGCGCTGTTGGCATTGCCGATCGGCTGTCTGATCGGCCGTGCCTTGGCCTGGGCCATGAGCCTCGGCCTGCAAAGCGACCTCTATCGCGTGCCTTTGGTCGTCGAGCCGGCGACCTACGGCATGGCAATAGCAGTGGTTGTCGCTTCGGCCATGCTTTGCGGCGGCTTGATCGTCCGCCGCGTTGCGGGCCTCGACCTGGTGGCGGTATTGAAGACGAGGGAATAGGGAAGAGGCATGTCGTATCGAACGCTCGTCGTTGCCATTGTCGGAATCGCTGTGGTTATCGTGCTGGGCTATCTGTTTCGCCCGCAGCCGGTTGCGGTCGACCTTGCGCTTGTCGAGCGGGCGCCGATGCGCGTGACCATCGACGAGGAAGGTGAGACGCGGGTGCGCGATGTCTATGTGGTCTCCTCGCCGCTGCCCGGGCGTATCGATCGCATAGAGGTGCGCGCGGGCGATGCCGTCACCGCGGGCATCACGGTCCTGGCCACCTTGCAGGAATCCGAGCCCACCTTCCTCGATGTGCGCAGCCGCAGACGGGCCGAAGCGGCGCTGGCGGCCGCCGAAGCCGCGCATTCCCTGGCCTCGGCCGAGCGCAAGCGGGTCCTCGCGGAGCTCGACTATGCCCGTGCTGAGTGGGACCGCGCGACGGCGCTGGCGGAGCGCGGCACCATTTCGCAAGCGACACTGGACCGGGCGCGCCTGGAGTTGTCATCGCGCGAGGCGGCACTGGCCAGTGCCGATGCCGCACAGGCCATGCGCCAGTCGGAGCTGGATATCGCCCGGGCCGAGCTGATCGACCCTGCGGCAGGAGGCTTCGATCAACCGGCCGGCGGCGGCTGTTGCGTGCCGGTCATGGCGCCGGTCGACGGCCATGTGCTGCGGGTGCTGCGCGAAAGCGAGGGCGTGGTGGCGAGCGGCGAGCCCCTGGTGGAGATCGGCGATCCCCACAACCTCGAGATCGTTGCGGATCTGTTGTCGGCCGATGCGGTCACGGTGGCGGAGGGTGCCGAGGTGCTGATAGAGGGCTGGGGCGGCGATGCCGCCTTGGCTGGCCGTGTGCGCCGCGTCGAGCCCTACGGTTTTACCAAGGTCTCCGCGCTCGGCATCGAAGAGCAGCGGGTCAATGTGGTGATGGATATCGTGGCACCCGCCGAGGCCTGGCGGGCGCTGGGGCATGGTTTTCGGGTCGAGACTCGCATCGTGACCTGGGCTGCGGAGTCCGTGTTGCGCGTGCCCGCTGGCGCCTTGTTCCGCCAGGGCGATAGTTGGGCCGTATTCGTTGCCGGGGAGGGGCGTGCACTGTCACGCCAGGTAGAACTCGGTCATTTCGATGACCATGGCGCGGAAGTGCTTTCCGGCATTGCGGAAGGTGAGCACGTGGTTCTTCACCCGAGCGACCGGTTGAGTGACGGCACGCGAATTTCCGAGTGGCCGCATGGGTGAGGCGCTATGATCGAACGTGGGACCGGAGGATGACGATGGGACGAATGGGGCGGCTTGCGGCTGTTCTGGCGATGGTGCCGGCGATTGCGGTTGCCGAGCCCTATCACGACTATATCGACGAGGCGGCGGCGGAGCTGGCGTCAAAGGCGATTGCCTGGCGCCGCGATATCCACCGCAACCCGGAACTCAGCAATCGCGAAGTCCGCACCGCGGCGCTGGTCGCCGAGCATCTCGCCGCCTTGGGCTTCGAGGATATCCGCACCGGTATCGCCCATACCGGCGTTACCGCGACCATCAGTGGCAAGCGTCTGGGCCCGACGGTCGCCTTGCGTGCCGACATGGACGCCTTGCCGGTGACCGAGGAAACCGGGCTCGACTTCGCCTCCACAGTGCGCACCACCTACAAGGGCCAGGAGGTCGGCGTCATGCACGCCTGCGGCCACGATGTGCACGTCGCGGTGCTGATGGGCGTGGCCGAGATCCTGGCGGGCATGCGCGAGGGCATTCCCGGCCGGGTGCAGCTCATCTTCCAGCCGGCCGAGGAAGGGCCGCCGCCGGGGGAGAGCGGTGGCGCGGTGATGATGCTGGAAGAGGGCGTGTTCGAGGAACCCAAGCCTGAGGCGATCTTCGGCCTGCACGTGACGCCGCATGACCTCCATCGCGTCTACTATGCGCCGGAGACCATGCTGGCCTCGCTCGACCGTTTCACCATCACGGTGCGCGGCCGCCAGACCCACGGTTCGGCGCCCGAGCGGGGCATCGACCCGATCGTCGTTGCTTCGCAAATCGTTATGGGCCTGCAAACCATCCGCTCGCGGCAGATCGGCACCCGGCACGAGGCGGTGATCAGCGTCGGCCAGTTCCAGTCGGGGGAGCGCTTCAACATCATCCCCGACGAAGCCGTCCTGGTCGGTACGGTGCGCACGCTGAACGAAGACGTGCGCGCCGATATCCGCGAGCGCATGCGGCGGACGGCCGAGAGTATCGCCGCTGCCGCCGGAGCCACGGCGGAAGTCGAATTCGACTTCTCCTATTCGGTAACCCGCAACAATCCGGACCTCGTGGCTTCGCTGATACCCAGCCTGGAGCGTGTGGTGGGGCCGGATATGGTGGCCGAGACCGCGCCGATCATGGGGGCCGAGGATTTCGCCTATTTCGCCGAGCGGGTGCCGGCGATGTATCTGTTCCTGGGCGCACGGCCGCCGGAGATCCCGCTGGCCGAAGCCGCCTGGAACCATTCGCCCCGTTTCATGGTGGACGAGGACGTGATCGAGACCGGCATGCGGCTCATGGCCGGCCTGGCCTTGGATTATCTCAATCGAGAGTGAGGGGGACGACCGATGCGCTTCGTGACATACGCAATCTTGGCCTTGGTCCTGTTGGCCGCACCCGCACTGGCCCAGGAAGAGCCTGCGGATTCGGCGATCAAGAACGCGCTCTACGACATCGAGCGCGCGGAAGGGGATCTGCCGGGGCTGACGCCCTCGCGCGGGGCCAACATCAAGCGCATGCAGCGCATGCTGGGGCTTACCCGCGAGCGCCTCGAGCGCTCCACGAACAAGGATCATTCGACCTATCTCGACGCCGACGCCCGCCTGACGCGGCTCGAACAAGCCCTGACCGACCTCGCCGAGGGCCGCATGCCCGGCGAGGGCGCGCCGGCGGAGGCGACAGCGGAGGAGGAGGCGCCGGCCGAGACGGTCGATCCGGCGGTGGTCGCGGCAGAGAAGGAGATCGGACGCATCAGCGGCGAGCTTGACGGCCTCACGGCGTCGGATACGGCGCTGCTCAATCGCTATCGCATCCAACTCGATCTGGTGGCACAGCGACTGGAAGCAGTGGCCGCCAAGGATACTGCAGCCTGGAAGGCAGCCGCGGTCAACTACAATGCCGTCAATGCGCGTCTTAACGACCTGTTCACGCAAGGCACCCAAGCCGATGCGCCTGCCGTCGCGGAAACGCCGGAGGAGGCGCCCGACACGCCTGTGCCGGCCGATGTGGCGGCGGCGGAAAAAGAGTTGGCGCGCATCGGTGGTGAGCTCGAGGGCGTTACCGCTTCCGACACCGCCCTGATCAAGCTCTACCGCATCCAGCTCGACCTGGTGGGCGAACGGCTGGCGGGCTTCGCTGACAAGACCGATCCCCACTGGCGCATAGCAGCCGGCAATTACAACATTCTCAACGAACAGCTCAATGGGCTTATCGCGGAAGCCAATGCGGCGGGCGGCAGTGTGCCGGCGCCCGCGGCCGCGGCGGACGAGGGTGGCAATCAAGCCGACAACGATGCGATTGCCCGTGCCGAGCGGGAGCTTGGCATGATCGAGAGGCAGCTCGGCGATATCGGCAAGGCCAAGCGCTTACTCAACGATCTGTCGCGCATTGCCCAGGAACTCGATGGCGTGGAAGACAAGACCACGCCGCAATGGGCAGCGTTCGCCGAACATTTCGGCGCGGTGCGAACGGCCATCGTGGACGGCGTTGCCGCCAAGCTGCTCGACGACCTCAACAGAACGATAGACGTGATCAATCGCCTGCAGCCCTTGCAATATCTTATCGAGAACGATGTGGAAGACGTGCGCAACAGGCTGCGTGCGGTGAACGACTCCGCAAACGCCTTGCAGAGTAACGATCTGCCCAGCGTGCAGCAGGTTCTGCTCAACTTTGCGCGGATTGCGAAGGCCTTCGAGGAGCGTGTCGCGGCTGCCGAGGCTGAGCACGCGGAGCTTGGCGATGTTAACGGCGAACTCGCCGCGATCGACCAACGGGTGGACCAACTGCGCGTGCCGCGGGCGTTGACGGCGGACTCCGGGGAGGCCGAAATACGCGCCTTTGCCGAGGCTGCTGCGGCAGTGCAAGCGCATATTGATGCGGATCTCGCCTATCTCAAGTCCGTCGAGGGCAAGACCCCGCTGACAGTGGACCAGGGTAACGATTTCCGTTCCAACATGAGCATGCTCGAATTCCGCAAGCCGCAGGCATTGGCACAGGCTATCGCGGAATCTGCCTTTGCCGTCGACGCCCATGTCGATCGGTTCCTATCCAGCACTGCCTGGGTGGAAGAGACCGATCCGTTGAGCGAAGACCACATGGCCAACCGCCTGCTCGGCGAGGGCCGCTATGACGAGACGCTGAGCAATCTCGGAAACGGTCTTGCCGCGGTTGAACTCGCAGCGGCTTTTGACTCAGCGATGGGGCGTTCGGACGCGCCGAATCGTGCCGCGCAAGAGCAGGCCCTCCAGGCCGCGATCGGCAGCTGGGAGGACAAGTTCGCGCAATCGCTCGGGGCTGCCCGCCTGCCGGAGGCCCGCTCGACCGATCTGGATTTGCTTGCCGCGGCAGCAGAAGTGCTGGCCAGGCCGCAATATGGCTATCAATACGAGCGCATGGTCATCAACTACGACCTGCACCGCAAGGAAAAGAAGACCGGCGATATCGAAGCCGACTTGGCGCAGGAAACTGCGACCGTCACGATCTATCACTACATCTGGGACGAGTTCCAGGTAACCACGGCGGAGCAGGTCGGCGACCAGCACTACCTTTTCTACAATCGCTTGCGCTACTACTATCAAGGCGACAACGATACGCCAATCGAGCGGTGGATCTTGAGCGGTCGCCACCAGGGCCACCGAATCCTGCCGGAAAACATCAACGAGTAGGCCATGACCCCATTCGATGTCGCGGCGCTGCTGGTCGTTTTGGCGGCGGTCCTCGGTCTTTGCAACTACCACCTGCTCAAGCTGCCGCATACCATCGGCCTGACGGTCATGGGCGCGGTCGCCTCCCTTGGCGTGTTGGCGCTTGACGCGGCGCTGCCGGCGGCGGGGCTCGCTGAAGCCGTGCGCGGATTCCTTGCCAATATCGATTTCCATGCCGCACTGATGGACGGCATGCTGTCATTTCTGCTGTTCGCCGGCGCATTGCATGTGGACCTGCAGAACCTGCTCTCCCGGCGCTGGGCGGTGTTGGCGATGGCGACAGTCGGCGTGCTGATCTCGACCGCCGTGGTCGGCTTTGGCTTCTATGCGCTGACTTTGGCTTTCGGACTGTCAGTGCCGCTGATCTGGTGCCTGGTATTCGGTGCCTTGATAAGCCCCACCGATCCCGTTGCGGTACTTGGCATTCTCAAGACCGCGAATGTGCCGCCGAGCCTCGAAGGCAAGGTGGCGGGCGAAAGCCTGTTCAACGACGGCGTCGGCGTTGTCGTGTTCTCGATCCTGCTGGCGATCGCAAGCGGCAGTGAGGCATTCTCATTCGGTCATGCGGCGGAGCTTTTCGTGGTCGAGGCCTTGGGCGGCGCCGTGTTCGGGCTGGCCATCGGCTGGATCGCCTTTCGGGCCATGCGCACCATCGACGAGCACAATCTCGAGCTCCTCATCACACTGGCGCTGGTCATGGGCGGCTATGCCCTTGCTCACTTTCTGCATGTCAGCGGACCCTTGGCGATGGCCGTCGCGGGGCTGCTGATCGGCAATCACGGCACCGCGCATGCCATGTCGGACGACACCGCCGAACGCCTGCATACCTTCTGGTCCCTTCTTGACGAGGTGCTGAACTCGGTTCTGTTCCTGTTGATCGGCATCGAGGTGCTGGCGGTCTCGCCGCGGCCCGAGGTGATCGCGCTCGGACTGATCGCCATTCTGCTGGTGCTGGTAGCGAGGGCCACGGCGGTCGGCGTGCCCTTCGCCATATTGGGGCGGGTGCGCCCGTTTACGCGCGGCGCCTATCCGGTACTGGTGTGGGGCGGGCTTCGTGGCGGCATATCGATAGCGCTCGCCCTGTCATTGCCCGAAGGAGCGGTCAAGGACGTGGTGCTTGCCGTCACCTATGTGGTGGTGGTGTTCTCTGTCGTCGTCCAGGGTACGACCGTGGGGGCAACGGCACGGCGTTTCGTTCGTGAGGAATAGCAGGGAGGAAGCGATGGCGGATTCGATGTACGAAAAGGGGCTTGAGATCCGGCGCGAGGTGCTGGGCCCTGAATATGTCGACAAGGCCGTGGCCAATGCCACGGACTTCAACAAGCCCATGCAGGAACTCGTTACCGGCTATTGCTGGGGCGAGGTGTGGGGACGGGATGGCCTGCCTCGCAAGACCCGCAGCATGCTCAACCTTGCCATGCTCTCGGCCTTGAACCGCGAGAACGAGTTCAAGTTGCATGTTCGCGGCGCCATCAACAATGGTGTCAGTCGCGAAGAAATCACAGAGATTCTTTTGCAAGTCGCCATCTATTGCGGCGTGCCGGCCGCCATCAGCGCCTTCCGCGCCGCCGGCGAGGTATTGAAAGAGATGGACGCCGAAGACTAAAGATGCGTGCAGTTGCGGCAAGCCTCGACCGATAGGCGGCTCTTGGCCTCCATGCGGATGGCGCGCTGTGCGGGCAGATTGTAGAGGTCGAGCAGGTTGCTTTCACGGGCGTCACCAATGGTCCATTCACCGCTGCCGTCCATGCAGCAGATGGTGACCTTGCCCGTGGCCATGATCGAGAGGTCGAACCAGCGCTGGCAGGGCAGGTCCGGGGCCGAGTGGAATGTGGTCCTTTCGTCGACTTGGCCGTTCCAGTCCTTGCGCAGGGAGACGGTCGTACGGAAGGCCGGGAAGCGTTCCTGGCCCCAGGCGAGAAAGCGCATGTCGGCCTCGCTGCCGTCCATGACGCGATTGATCGTGACCGGGAAATCGAAGTCGCCTGCCGCCACGCTCTTGTGCAACAGCTCGAGGCGGTCGAGGGTGCGGTCAAGTGGCATTTGCATCAATGCCTCGTAAGGTTCCGCCTCACACTCGTTGAGAGAGATTACGAGATATTCGATGTTCCGCACCGTCGCCAGTTTCGACAGGGATCGCTCGGTAAAGGCCGAACCGTTCGAGAACAGGCAGATCGCGGCATTGGGCAGGCGCGCGTTGATGCGATGGAGAATGTCCGGCAGGCGCGCATCGAGAAACGGCTCGTTGACCTTGTACGGCGCCAGCATGAAAGGCACCTGCCGCGAAATCGCGGCAAGGTCGGCGATGATCTTGTCTATCAGCGCATCGGGCATGCGCGTGCCTTCGCGCTCGAGCGTTGGATAGGGGCAGAAGCTGCAGGCCGCGTTGCAGACCGCAAGGGTTTCCAAGTGCACATGGCGCGGGTATTTCGCGTGAACGGACGCGCGCAGAAGATCTACCTTCTTCACTTCCTTATCCGCAAGCTCTCGAACCCACTCTGTGGACATTTGACCCTGCTTTCCTCGTGTCAGGTCAGACTACGTCCGCTCCCTCAACAAAGCGTAAATGCCGCTACGGCGTTGCCGCCTCGTCGCGCCAGGCGATCAGGTGCATGCGAATGGAACCGAAAAGATTGTTCGTGTGCAGGCGCACCGGTACCGGCGGCAGGTCGTCGCGAACCCGTCCCATGTAGAGCGAGAATTCGGAAGGATAGCGCTGTGCCAGACGCCGTTTGCGAAAGCCTGCCAGGCGCTCAATGGCGACGACGCATTCCGTTGCCGGCCCGGCATAAGCGTTGTAGTCCGTGGCCTTCAACAGCCAGTCGCCACCGTGGCGGGATACCATGTCGTAGCGCCGCTTGCCGTCGAAGACACGAATGCGGGCCTCGCACGTGCCGTTCGCCGCAAGGGTGCGCATGAGCGTCAGCACGGCGCTTGTCGGGTCGACGGTGCCGTCGATCAGATCGTCGGCAAGCGGCGTATCTGGCGCTTCATCGACCGGGTCGAAAACCACCACCGGAACGCTCTCCGACCAGGTCAGGGTGACGCTGCGCTCGCCCTCGTCCTCGTCATTGGCCGTGCCGCGGAAGCGGGCGGGCGATGCGACGGCGCCGGCTGTCGTGCCGTCGGCCTCGGCGACGTAGGAGGCTTCGATGATACGGGCGACCAGGCCATCCGTGCGCGCGGTGACCGCCATATGGTAGTCGTCGTCCTCGCTGTTGCTGCTGAGGCGGGTTGTCAGGCTCAGGGCATGCAGGCCGCCCACATAGAGCTGATAGTCTAGCGCCATGCCGGCCGCCGGATCCGCCTTCGCCGCGGGCGCGGTCAGCGTCGCAAGCATCACGCCCGCTGTCAGCCAACGCCGCACCGGATGGCTTGCCATGCTACTGCGGCCCGCGCCCCGGAATGGTGAACAGGGCCTGTTCGTCCTCGTCATGCACGAAAGCGAAGATATGCGCCAGTTCGCTCGGCAAAATGCTGATCGTATAGCCGAGATCCTCCTCCTGCAGCGCGATCATCTTGGTCGCCCCCGACCACATGCGCGCGGCAAACTCGAAGGGGTTGGGCTTTATCGGCATGCGCGACGCATCGAGCGAGGGCGCCTTACTGCGCTGTCCGCCGACACCGTTGACCTCATGGCAAATAACACAGCCTTTCGTGGCGAAGAGAATTCGGCCTTCGGCCGCATTCATCTCCGGCAGGGTCAACACCAACTCCGACGGACGCTCTAGGTCCGAATCCATCTCCAGGACGTCGTCATCATCGGCCATCGCCGGCGCGCCAATCAGGACACCGGTCAGAAGTGCGACATCGGCAAATCTTGTCATACGGGGTCTCCTGTCAGCCATCGGCAATGGTAACGCACCTTGCCGCACGGTCAAAAACGGATCGCGACCTTGCCGAAATGCTTGCCTTCGGGCAAAGCGGCAAGCGCCTGGGGAAGCTCGTCGAAAGCGTAGATGCGGTCGTCGATGGGCGGCGTGATGGGGTTTTGCTCGATAGCCGCGATCATCGCTTCGAACATGTCGCGATTTCCGACCGTGATCCCTTGCATGCGAATGGCGCGCGTCACGACCTGGCCGAGGGCGAGCTCTGCGGTGCCGCCGGCGACGATGCCAATCATGGCCAGCATGCCGCCGCCACGGACCGCGCGCAGCGATTGCTCCAGGGTGCCGGCCCCGCCGACCTCGACCACGAGGTCCACACCGCCGCCGCCGGCGATGTCCCGCGCTGCCCGGCCCCAGCGCTCTTCCTCGCGGTAGTTGATCACATGATCGGCGCCAAGCGCCGTCAGTCGCTCGGCCTTCTCGGCCCCGGATGTGGTCGCGATCACCTTGGCGCCGTGCATTTTCGCGAACAGCAGCGCGAAGACGGATACGCCGCCGCTGCCCTGGATCAGCACAGTCTGGCCGGCTTCGATACCGCCTTCGCCGACCACAGCACTCCAGGCCGTGATTGCGGCGCATGGCAATGTCGCCACGTGCATGGCGTCCCAGCCTTTCGGTGCGCGCACGACTCCGCTCTGGTCGAGCAGCATGAATTCCTGCATCACGCCGTCATGGGGCCCGCCGAGGATGCCCGGCCAGTACTCGTCCTTGAGGGGGCCACTGATCCAGAGCTGCGAGAAGCTGGGGCAAACCAAGTCGCCGACTGCGACGCGATCGACGCCATCGCCGATGGCGACGACTTCCCCGGCACCGTCGGAGATCGGAATGATGGGCAGCTGGCTCGAGCGCCGGCCATATCCCTGGTCCATCATGACCGTGTCGCGGTAGTTGAGGCTCGCGGCTCCGATTGCCACGACGACCTGGCCGGGGCCCGGTTCCGGACGAGGGCGCTCGCCAAGGTGCAAATGGTCAAGCCCCCAAGCGTCACGAAGCTCAAATACTTTCATCCTGCGACTCCGTAGACCATGGGTTTGTTTTGGGTGTCACGATGGCTCCGGCGACGGAAAGTCGTCATCGCCAAGCGTGACCTGCAAAGACTCTCGGGAATGCCGTGTTCAGCGACGGCGGACGGATCGCGCCTTGGCGGGAAGCAAGTGGCCGATGATCTGTTCAATTTGGTTGGGATCTTCGACGAATACGACGCCGATGTCGCTGTCCTTCTCCCAGGCGACTTCGGTCTCGAACTCGCCGAAGCGATAGATCATCAGCTGCAAATTGTTTTTCGTATCTATG
>CAZKTK010000014.1:0-18983 GCA_964555535.1 uncultured Rhodospirillaceae bacterium | reverse complement strand
ACCGTCTTTTGCCAGGGACCAGGTGCCCGAGCGCTTGCCGACGGCATTCCAGGTCCACACCGTGCCGGGCTCGACCCCGTCCATCAGCCGCGCCCGCGCCTTGACGCGGCCCAGCGCGCCGATCACCCAGACCCAGCTCTCGTCCGCGATACCCAGCCCGGCCGCCGTCTCGCGGTGGATGTAGAGGCAGTTGCGCGACAGCAGCTGGCGCTGCCAGGCGTTGTGCGAGCCCCAGGAGTGATACATCTGCATCGGCCGCTGGGTGACCGCCGCCAGGGGATAGGCGTCGTCTTCGCCGGCCACGGCAGACCAGGTCGGCAGCGGGTCGAAAGCTTGTTCGACACGGTTGCGCAAGGCATCCGGCGGCTGCACCGGGCCGTGCCCGCGCGCGGCCAGGCGGAAGCGCTGCAACGGCTCGCTGTAAAGCTGCAGGATGATGGGCTCGGGCGAGCCGATATAGCCCATGCCGACGGCCCACTCGAGATAGGCCTTGTTGGCGTGCTTGAAATAGCGCTGTTCCGGTTCGAGCTTATGGTGCCAGAAGCAGCCGTTCTCGACATAGCGCTGCAACTGCACCGGATTGGGCGCGCCGCGGCCGTGCTCGCTGCCGTCGCCGCGCCAGCCCGACAGGGTGCCGATGCCGGGTGCGCGCTGGTGGTTGACCAGATAGTCGGCATAGCCGCCGGGATAGCGCGCCGCGCCGTCATCCTTGACCATGCCCGGCAGGCCGAGCCGGGCGCCGAGGTCGAGCAGCACGTCCTGGAACGGCCGCACGTCGCGCTCCGGCGCGATGACCGGCTGGCGGATGGCGTCGCCCGGCCCGTCGGCGTGGGAGATCGGCCGGTCGAGCATGGAGACCGCGTCCCAGCGCTCGAGATACATGGTGTCGGGCAGCACCAGATCGGCGTGGCCGACCATCTCGGAGGCGAAGGCGTCCGCCACGATCACATGCGGAATGCGGTACTCGCCGCTCTCGGGGTCGGTGTCCTCCAGCATGCGCATGGTGCCGGCGGTGTTCATCGCCGAGTTCCAGCTCATATTGGCCATGTAGAGGAACAGGGTATCGATCGGGTAGGGATCGCCGGCCCAGGCATTGGCGACGCACATATGCATCATGCCGTGGGCGGCGATGGGCGCCTCCCAGCTATAGGCCTTGTCGAGGCGCAGGGGCCCGCCCGCCTCGTCGACCAAGAGATCCTCCGGGCCGGTGGGAAATCCCAGCGGCGGGCCGCCGAGCGGCGTATCGGCGACGGAACCGCCCTTGGGTTTCTGCGCCGGCGGTGCGGGCTTGGGAAAGGGCGGGCGGTAGCGGAAGCTGCCGGGCGTATCGATGGCGCCCAGCAGCATCTGCAGAATGTGGATGGCACGGCAGGTGTGAAAGCCGTTGGCATGGGCCGAAATGCCGCGCATGGCGTGGAACGACACCGGCCGGCCGACCATCGTCTCGTGCCGGCACCCGGCCCAATCGGTCCAGGGAATGTCGAGCACCACGGGCTCGGCGAAGGCGGCCTCCGCGATATCGGCGGCCAGGCGGCGGATGGTCGCGGCCGGAATACCGGTTCCGGCCTCGGCCTTCTCGGGCGACCAGGCATCGTCAAGGCAGCGCCGCGCCAATTTGGCGAAGGCGGGCTCCGCCTCGCGGCCATCGGCGAGCGTAAAGCGCCCGACCAGCGCCGGCGTGACGTCCGCGCTTAGCGCATTGCTCAGGGATTCGCTTGCCGCGTCCCAGCACAGCGGGTTTCCGTCATCGTCGCGCGCAAAGAGCCCGTCGTCATCGATCACCAGCCAGGGCGCGTTGGTATAGCGGGCGAGATACGCGAAATCGATCTTGTCGGCGAGCAGCAGTTCGCGGATCAAAGCCATCACCAGCAGCCCGTCGCTGCCCGGGCGCACGCCGATCCACTCGTCGGCAATGGCGGAATACCCCGTGCGCACCGGGTTGACCGACACCACCTTGGCGCCCCGCCCCTTGAGCTTGGCGAGACCGGTCTTGAGGGGGTTGGAATCATGGTCCTCGGCGACGCCGAACAGCATCAGGTGGCGGGTATGCTCCCAATCCACCTCGCCGAACTCCCAGAAGGCACCGCCGATGGTATAGAGGCCGGCCGCCGCCATGTTGACCGAGCAGAAACCGCCATGGGCGGCATGATTGGGCGTGCCGAAGGCGCTCGCCCACCAGCCGGTCAGGGCCTGGCTTTGGTCGCGGCCGGTGAAGAAGGCGAGCTTGCGCGGGTCCGTGCTGCGAATCGCACCGAGCCAGCCGCCGGCGATATCCAGCGCCTCGTCCCATTCGATCTGGCGGAACTCGCCGTCGCCGCGCTTGCCCGTGCGCAGCAGCGGTTTCGTCAGGCGGGCAGGGGAGTTGGCGGTCATGATTCCGGCCGCACCCTTGCCGCAAAGCACGCCGCCATTGACCGGATGATCGGGGTTGCCATCGATGTAGTGCGGGCGACCGTCGCGCATATGCACGCGAATGCCACAGCGGCAGGCGCACTGATAACAGGTCGTCGTCTTGACGCTGTCTCCGATGGGTTCGGACGTGGCGATCACGGGATCGGGCATAGGGAAGGCGCGCCTCCCCTGCGCAGCCAGCAATAGTAGCGGGGGGGGTGAGTCTGGCATTGCGGGCAAAAAGTCAAGCGCCGGTTGACCTTGTGCGGTCGAGCCGATACACGGGCCGGCGCCGTGGGCTGCGCGGCTTACCGGCAATGGGAGAGCGCCATGGGCGAGGTCAAGGGTCGAATATTTTCTGGCGTTCAGCCGACGGGCAACCTCCATCTCGGCAATTATCTTGGGGCGATCCGCAATTGGGTGCGCCTGCAAAGCGATTTCGAGTGCCTCTATTGCATCGTCGACCTGCACGCCATCACCGTGCCGCAGGATCCAGACGTCCTGCGCGCGAGCACGCGCGAGGTCACAGCAGGGCTGCTCGCCGCGGGTATCGATCCGGCGACCAACATCATCTTCAATCAGAGCCGGGTTGCCGCGCATGCCGAGCTTGCCTGGATATTCAACTGCGTGGCCCGGCTCGGCTGGCTCAACCGCATGACCCAGTTCAAGGAAAAGGCGGGCAAGCACCGCGAGAACGCCACTGTCGGGCTTTATGCCTATCCCACCCTGATGGCGGCTGACATTCTCGTCTACAAGGGCACTCATGTGCCGGTCGGCGATGACCAGAAGCAGCATCTCGAGCTCGCGCGCGATATCGCCCAGGCCTTCAACAGCATGTTCGGCAGCGAATTCTTTCCCCAGCCCGAGCCGATCATCCAGGATGCCGCGGCGCGGGTGATGAGCCTGCGCGATGGCTCGAAGAAGATGAGCAAGTCCGATCCGTCGGAATATTCGCGCCTCAACATGAACGACGGCGCCGACGAGATCGCCAAGAAGATCCGCAAGGCGCGCACCGATCCGGACCCGCTGCCGGGTGAGCCGGCCGGCCTCGAGTCACGGCCAGAAGCGGCGAATCTCGTCGGCATTTACGGGGCCTTGACCGATCGGTCGGTTGCAGACGTTTGCACGGAATATGCGGATGCCAGCTTCTCCGACTTCAAAGTACGGCTCACCGAGGTGGCGGTCGAAGCCTTGGCGCCAGTCGGCGAGGAGATGAAGCGCCTCATGGCCGCACCTGGCGATATCGATGCCGTGCTGCGCGACGGCGGCGAGCGCGCCGAGGCTCTGGCGGCGCCGATTATCGCGGAGGCCAAGCAGCTGGTCGGCTTTCTGCAGCCGTAATGTCACGCCTTGGCGGCGACATTGGGTGAAAGGCGAGAAAGCGCTTGATCGCAACCGCGCCTTGGGCTCATAACCTATAATACGAAAAATCGGCATTATGAAAGCCGGTTCGCATGGATATTTATCTTCCGATCGCAGAAATGTCGGTCAACGTGCTGCTTTTGTTGGGCATGGGGGCCGGGGTCGGTGTGCTGTCCGGACTCTTCGGCGTCGGCGGCGGTTTCCTGATGACGCCGCTGCTGATCTTCATCGGGGTGCCGCCGCCTGTTGCCGTGGGCAGCGAGGCCAATCAGATTACGGCGGCGTCCGTGTCCGGCCTGCTCGCCCATTGGCGGCGCGGCAATGTGGACTTCAAGATGGGCGCCGTGCTGCTCAGCGGCGGTGCCGGCGGCTCAGTGCTTGGCGTCTGGCTGTTCCGCCAGCTGCGCGAGATGGGCCAGATCGACGCTGCCATCTCCATCGCCTATGTGGGGTTTCTCGGCATAGTCGGGTTGCTGATGGCGGTCGAGAGCGCCAACACCATGCGGCGCCGGCAAAAGGGCGCGCCCCGGCGCAAGCTGCACCAGCACACCTGGCTGCACGGGCTGCCGCTGAAAATGCGGTTCCGCAAGTCCAAGCTCTACATCAGTGCGCTGCTGCCGGCGGCGATCGGCTTCGGCGTCGGCATGCTGGCGGCCATCATGGGTGTCGGCGGCGGCTTTTTCATGATCCCGGCCATGATCTACGTGCTGGGCATGCCCACATCCGTGGTGGTGGGGACCTCGCTGTTCCAGATCATTTTCGTCACCGCCATCGTCACCGTGCTGCACGCGGCGACCAACCAGACCGTCGACATGGTGCTGGCCCTGCTGCTGCTGGCCGGGGCCGTTGTCGGCGCCCAGTTCGGCAGCCGGCTGGGCGCGGCCCTGCGCGGGGAGCAGTTGCGGGGCCTGCTGGCGCTGCTTGTGCTCGCGGTATGCGCCAAGCTCGGCGTGGATCTGGTGGTCGAGCCGGACGATCTCTACAGCATCACGCCGGTGATCGAATGAGGCGCCTCGCAGGCATCCTGGCGTTTTACGGTTGCCTGGCCGCTGTTCCGGCGCTGGCGCAGACGGTGGTTGCGGATCTGAGCTCCCACAAGATCGCCATCAGCTCGGGCTTTACCGGCACCGAGGTGCTGCTGTTCGGCACCCATGACGGCGATGGCGATGTGGTGGTGGTCTTGCGGGGGCCGGAGGAAGCCGTAGTGGTGCGGCGCAAGGCGCGCACCGCCGGCATGTGGCTCAACCGCGAGGAGGTGACCTTTGCCGCCGCGCCGGGTTATTACGCGGTGGCCGCCAGCCGCCCCTTGGCGGAGATCGCGGATGCGGATCTGTTTGCCGAGCACCGTATCGGTTTCGAGAACGTGCATCTGGCCCCATCCTTCGAGGGCAGTGCCAGCGAATTGGACGAGTTCCGCGCCGCCTTGCCGCGTATCCTCGAGCGCCAGGGCCTGGTGCGCGCGGGCGTGGCCCAGATCGGGCGCGTCGGCAAGCGGCTGTTCCGCACCACCTTCTCCTTTCCTGCCAATGTGCCGACCGGGTTGTTCCATGCCGATATTTATCTGTTCGAGGATGGCGTGCTGTTGAGCAAGCGTACCCGGGCGCTACAGGTCTCCAAATCGGGCTTCGGCGCCACCATGTTCGGTTTCTCGCGCCAGCAGCCGGTGCTATACGGCCTGCTTGCGGTCGCCGTGGCGCTGATGGCAGGATGGCTGGCGGGCGTGGTATTCCGAAAGAACTGAGCGAAGTGATTCATGGCGGAAGTGGCCGAGCATATCGCTGGCCGGGTCAAGTTCCTGGTTTGCGTGGACGACAGCGAGGATTGCCGCGTGGCCTTGCGCTTCGCCGCCTTGCGCACGCGCAACACCGATGGCCATCTGGTCATGCTCTATGTCATAGAACCGGCGGATTTCCAGCATTGGGTGGCGGTCGAGAAGCTCATGGGGGAGGAACGTCGCGAGGAGGCGGAACTGGTCCTTCAGGAGCTTGCGGGCGAGGTGCAGGACCAGGTCGGCATACGACCCATGCTAGAGGTGCGCGAAGGCCGCCGGGCCGACGAGATCCTAAAGTTGATCGAGGAAGACCCTTCCATCAACATTCTGGTGCTTGGTGTGGCGCCGGAAGGCCAGGGCTCGAACGAGTTGGTAAAGCGCCTTTCGGGCGAAGCGACCAAACGCTTGACCATTCCGCTCACCATCGTGCCCGGCAACCTCACCGAGGAGCAGCTGCTCAAGCTCACGTGAGCCTGCGCGGCGCCTCTTGACCTTGAACCCCAAATAACCGACTTATACAGTGAGATATCTGACAAAGCTGTTCACAGCCTTTCGCAAAGACCGCAACGGAGCAGGCCGCATGTTCATCCAAACCGAGCCGACGCCGAACCCGGCGACCATGAAGTTTCTTCCCGGCGAGGCCGTTCTGGATAGCGGCACCGCCAACTTTACCGACGCCGAGATGGCCCGCCGCTCGCCCCTGGCCGAGCGTCTGTTCCTGATCGATGGCATCGAGGGAGTCTTCCTCGGTTCAGACTTCGTCACCGTTACCAAGACCGATGCCGCAGAGTGGCAACTGCTCAAGCCCTCCATCCTCGGTGTCATCATGGAGCACTATGTGGCCGGGCTGCCGATGCTGCTCGGCGATGCCGCAAGCACCGGCGAAGGCGGAGAGTTTGCCGAAGCCGATGCGGAGGTGGTCGAGCAGATCAAGGAACTGTTGGATACCCGCGTCCGCCCTGCCGTGGCGCAGGATGGGGGCGATATCATCTTCCACGGTTTCGAGAACGGCATCGTCTTGCTCGAGATGCATGGCGCCTGCGCCGGCTGCCCGAGCTCAACCGCCACGCTCAAGGGTGGCATCGAGAACATGCTTCGGCATTACGTGCCGGAGGTCATGGAAGTCCGCGCCGTCTATTGAGTCGACACCGCCAGATGTAGCCCCAGCCAGCGCCAGGCGCCGTCGCGCGCCGGCATGGTGCAATTGACGCGCGCCCGGCCGCCAGCGAGCGGCGCGTCGAGGCGAAGCTCGAAGCGCCGCGCACCCAGGCGGTCGAGCGCGACCTCACCGAGGCCGCCGACAAAGCACGCCAACCGATCCAAAGGCTCTATGCCCTCGGCCACGGTAAAGCCGATTGGCGGCGGATTGCCCACCACAACCGGTGTCGCCGGCACCAGTTCGCTGACCGGCAGCGGCAGCACGTCAAGCACCAGGCGGAAGCGTGTCGGCTCGGCGAAGGGGCCGAACACGGAGAAGCGGGGCAGGGCATAAAGGTCGCTGCCCGCATGGGCCGGACCGGATTGCTGGCCCAGGGCCGCGACAAAGCCATGCTCGGCGACCAGGTCGCGCACCTGTTCGTCATATTGGCCGTATGGGTAGGAGAAGAGGCTCGGAGGTGCGCCCAGTTCCTCCTTGATACGCCGGCGCGCCCGCGTCAGGTCGGCAGCAACCCGCGCCGCGCCGCGTCCCACCTGGGAGCGATAAAAGGCCCCGTGGGTGCCGATCTCGACACCGCCGGATGCCATCTCGCGCAGGTTGTCCCAAGTGGCGGCATTGGCGCTGCGGTCGACGGCATCGGTGGTCACCATGATGGTGAAGGGAAAGCCGGCGGCCTTGAAGCGTGGCCAGGCCAGCCTGTGCACGGATTCGTGCCCGCCTTCGACGCTGATGGCAACGGTGCCCTGGGGCAAAGGCAGCCCCCCGGCGATCGCCGCCACCACCTGGCCGAGCGGCAATACGCGATAGCCCCCAGCCTGCATGTGCTCGATATGGGCGTCGAGCTCCGCCAGGGTGGTGGTCAGGCGGCCCGGGTCCTCGGCGAATCGATGATAGGACAGGATGACGGCGGAATCTTCGGCTGCCGCCGGCAAAGCGGCGTACAGCAAAGCCAAAAGCGCCACCGCGACCATCGCAACGGGGCTTCTGCGGCGCGCGCGCCGTGGCTTTGAGAAGCCGACAGGTCCCTGTGTCATCGTCATATTCGGGTACGGGTCGGCTTCGATCTCGACGGGGTGACACTTAGCGTGCCAGACTTCGGATGGCAAGCCGGCCGGCCAACATGGCCAAGCAGAACAGTCTGAATCGGAGACGTGGTGCGATGCGAACCCTCGACGACAATGCCCTCGACCTGATCTTTCGCGAGGCCCGCAGCCATAACCGCTGGCGAGACGAGGAAGTCAGCGACGCCGACCTGCGCGCGATACACGATCTGGCGCGCATGGGGCCGACTACGGCCAATAGCTGCCCGGCGCGCTTCGTCTTCCTGCGCAGCGATGAGGGCAAGGCGCGCCTGCGCCCGCATTTGTCAGAGGGAAACGTGGAAAAGGTGATGACAGCGCCGGTCACCGCCATTATCGCCCATGATCTCGCTTTCTACGATCATCTGCCCAAACTGTTCCCCCATGAGGACGCACGGCCCTGGTTCGCCGGCAAGGAGGCGCACATTCAGCTCACTGCCCTGCGCAACGGCACGCTGCAGGGCGCCTATCTGCTGATCGCGGCGCGCGCCTTGGGCTTCGATTGCGGACCTATGTCCGGATTCGACAATGCCGGCGTCGACGAGGCGTTCTTCGCCGACACCACCTACCGCTCGAATTTCCTCTGCTGCATCGGCCGCGGTGACCCGGAGGGACTATTCCCGCGTCACCCGCGCTTCGCCTTCGACGACGTGTGTCAGGTCGTCTAAGGCATCATGCGCGTACCCGCGCCTCGGTCGTCGAGCAGCGGATAGCGGCGAGAATCGAAAAGCTGATAATGCCACCATTCCTTGCGATAGAAGTCCCACCCGGCCTCGGTCATCAGGCTGAGGAGCAGCAGCCGGTTGCGCCTGGCCGCATCCGATATGCCGGCGGCCCCGTGATGCGAAAGGGGCGAGAAGTGGTCGAAGGGGGTCCCCATCTCGAGCGCGCGGCCGGCCTCGTCGATCAGGGTCACGTCGATCGCCACGCCGCGGGAATGGGGCGAGCCGCGCCGCGGGTCGGCGAGAAAGTCCGGGTCCGGCGTATGGGACCAGAGCGCCCATTGCGCCTCCGCCGGTCGGAAGGCATCGAAGACTTGCAGACGCAGACCGAGCTGGCTTGCCGCTGTGATGGCGCTTTCGAGACAGGCCGCGGCATCCGCGTGCAGATAGCAGGCGGCACGGCTGTAGACAGGCGCGCCGGTGAAATTGTCCGCACCCGCATAGGCCATCGTGACGGTGACGTCGTAGGCGGGCGGCTCGATGGCGATCAATGGCATGGCGCCCGGCCTTACCAGAGCCGGCTTGCCTTGGCCAGGGGCGCCTGATGCGGTTGCTGGCCCTCGACACCGCTATGGAGGCGTGCTCCGTCGCGCTGTGGCATGGGGACAAGGTGGCTGTTGCACGGCGCCAGGCAATGGCGCGCGGCCATGCCGAAGCCCTGATGCCCATGGTGGCGACGGTGATGGCCGAAGCGGGCATCGACTACGGGGACCTCGATGCCTTCGCGGTCACCCGCGGTCCCGGCACCTTCACGGGATTGCGCATCGGTCTGGCGGCGGCACGCGGGCTGGCGCTCGCGGCGGCGCGACCGCTTATCGGCCTGACCACATTGGAGGTGCTGGCCGCCGCCGTACCCGAGGACCGGCGTGGCCACGGCGTCATGGCGGCGATCGACGCTCGCCGCGGCGAGATCTATGGCCAGGTCTTCGCGCCCGACCTGTCGCCCCTCGGCGAGCCCGCGGCGCGCGGGGCGGAAGCGTGGGGCGGCGAGATTTCCGGCGGACCGCTGCGGGTGGTGGGTACGGCTGCACAGCAGATGACCGACCTGCTCGGCGCCGGTGCGGAGGCCATTCCCGGCGATGGCTGCCCCGATGCGGCGGTCGCGGCGGCACTGGCGGCCCGGCGCCCTCTGCCTGGCATGGGTGTGCCCGTGGCGCCGCTCTATCTGCGTCCTCCCGATGCCCGATTGCCGGGCGGCCGGTGACCCGTCCCGACCTTGTGGTGGCCGGGCCCGCCCACGCGGAGGCCCTGGCCGCGCTGCACGGGCTTTGCTTCCCGGAAGGGTGGGCCGCAGAGGCTTTTGCAAACCTCCTCGGCACCCCCGGCAGCGCGGCCGTCATTGCGGTTGTGGAGGAGCCTGCCGGGTTTCTGCTCTGGCGTCTGCTGGGCGATGAAGCGGAGATCATAACTCTCGGCGTGGTACCCCATCGCCGCCGTAGCGGGATAGCCGGGCTGCTCATGGCGGACGCCTGTGACCGGGCTGCGGCCGGCGGCGCCACATCGATTGTGCTTGAGGTCGCCGTCGACAACCAGCCGGCCTGCGCCTTCTATACTGCCCAGGGGTTTGCCGAAGTTGGGATGCGCCGCGGCTATTACCGTCGCGCCGGAGCGCCGTCCGTCGATGCGGTGATCCTACGTCGCCCGCTCGTCGCTCGCATTTAGCCGCACCAGTAGCACGTAGGGGCCGCCGTCGGCTTCGGCTGTCAGCGAAACCACCTCGTGGCCCATATCGCGCACGGAACGCGGCACATTTTCCAGCGGTTCGCCCGCATTGAGGCGCACGGCGAGCGTTTCGCCGGCAGCCATGCTTTCCAGGGTCAGCTTGGTGCGCACGAAAGTCATCGGACAATCGAGATGCGTGATGTCGAGGTGGCGGTCCACGCCCGTGTCTGCGGTCTGCGTATCCATGCCGCCATGGTGGCTGAATTGCGCAGCGAACGTCAATGTCGCGCCGGCATCTCGCTCAGGCTCTGTTGTTCCGGGGCTAGCTCTCCCATATACTGGCGAGCGCGAGATCAAGCATAAAAAATGTCCGCATATGAGTTGGTAGGAGATTAGGAGGCCTATCGTGTCGCAGGATGCGAAGACTATGTCGCGCGTGGAAAGGCTATGCATCGAGAAGGGCCTGAAGATGACCGGGCAGCGGCGCATCGTCGCCCGGGTCCTGTCGGAAGCCGGCGACCATCCGGATGCGAACGAGGTCTTTCGTCGGGCCGTGCTCATCGATCCCCATATCAGCCTGGCGACGGTCTACCGTACGGTGCGCGTGCTCGAGGAGAGCAATGTTCTCGAGCGGCACGATTTCGGCGATGGCCGGGCCCGCTACGAACAGAGCGGCAGCGAGCACCACGATCACCTGATCGATATCGAGAGCGGCAAGGTGATCGAGTTCCACAACGACAAGATCGAAAAGCTGCAAAAGATAGTGGCGGAGGAACTCGGCTTCCGTCTTGTGGGCCACCGGCTCGAGCTGTACGGCTCGCCGCTGGAGCCGGGCAAGGACTGAACCGCCGCCGCCGGCGCGACCGCCGATAAAGGATCCAGAGAGCCATGAGTGCTGCCGAGACCTTCGACGACCCCCATGGCGGAATCCACGCCGGCAATCTGGAGGTGCGCCTGTCCCGCGACGATGCCGAGCTCGACGCGGCCCAAGCGCTGCGCTACCGAATCTTCTACGAAGAGATGGATGCCCGGCCGAGCGCCGAGATGCGTGCCCGGCAGCGGGATTTCGACAGCCACGATGAGAGTTTCGACCACCTGCTCGTGATCGATCACGACCGGCCGCATCCGCATGAGTCGGTGGTCGGCACCTATCGCCTCAATCGGCGCAGCGAGGCCATGCGCAAGGGCGGCTTCTACACCGCCGGCGAATACGACATCTCCGATCTGCTGGCCAGTAGTGGCGAGATCATGGAGTTGGGGCGCTCCTGCGTTGCCACCGAGTACCGCAACCGCGCGACCATGGCGCTGCTATGGCGCGGCATCGCGGCCTACGTGTTTCATTTCGATATTGCGCTGATGTTCGGCTGTGCGAGCATTCCCGGTGTCGATCCGGATGGCGTTGCCTTGCCGTTGTCCTACCTCTATCACCGGCATCTGGCGCCGGAAGGCTTGCGTCCGCGCGCCCTTCCGGCGCTGTTTACGCCCATGGACCGCATCGCCGACGACGCCCTCGACAAGCGTGAAGCGCGGCTCGCCCTGCCGCCCTTGATCAAGGGCTATCTGCGCCTTGGCGCCTTTGTCGGCGATGGTGCGGTTATCGACGAGCAGTTCCAAACCATCGATGTCTGTATCGTGGTCAAGACGGACTGGGTGACCGACAAGTATCGCCAGCATTACGGCGCGGATACTCACCGTCCGGTCTCTGTCTGAGCGAAGCCAGGGCAATACGGATGGATGCCGTGCGAGCGGCCATGTTGGCCATTGTCCTGATCCTCTGGACCGTGCTGCTATTGCCGCTGCAACTGGTGTTCGTGGTCACGGGCCTCTGGCTGCAGCGGGTCATTCCGCGCCTCTATCACCGCGTCAATTGCTGGCTGGTGGGTCTCGAGGTGCATCGGACCGGGGCGCCCAGAGCCGAGCCGCCCGCGCTGTATGTTGCCAATCACGCCTCATACCTGGACATCCTCGTGCTCTCGACCTTGCTCGACGCTTCCTTCGTGGCCAAGGCCGAGGTTGCCGGCTGGCCGCTGTTCGGCGTGCTGGCGAAAAGCGTCAACACCATCTTCGTCGAGCGCAAGGCGAGCCGCAGCGGCGGCCAGCGCGACCAAATGCGCCAACGGCTCGAAAGTGGCGGCAGCCTGATCCTGTTTCCGGAAGGCACGAGCAGCGACGGCAACCGCGTGCTGCCGTTCAACAGCACGTTCTTCAGTCTGGCGGAGTTGTCCGTGAACGGTGCGCCGCTGACCGTCCAGCCGATCTCCCTGGCCTACACCCGCTACAATCACCTGCCCATGAGCCGGCGCGAGCGACCCTATCTGGCCTGGTACGGCGATATGGGGCTGGCCGGGCATCTCTGGGATCTGCTTTGCCGCGGGCCCGCCACGGTAGAGGTCTTCTTCCACCCGCCTATCGAACTGGGTGACGGCAGCTCGCGCAAGGTTCTGGCGAAGCGCTGCGAGCATCTTGTCACGGGTGGCGTGTCGGATTTGCTGTCGGGTCGCCGCCCCGACGCTGCCGTTGAACCGGCTTGACAGGGCAGAAGCAGCAACCGGTTTCCCATGGCGCAAACTTGCTCTAAGCTTAGTCATCATGCAGAGACAGGCGCGAATCCTGATTCGGAGGCTGAGGTCGAAGGCGGTGACGAACTGATCGTGCAGCACCCCGGCACACGCGGCGCACGGCACGAGCACGGCGAACGGCCGACATCGGCCGGCGACCGCAAGGCCCTTTTCATCCGTACCTACGGCTGTCAGATGAACGTCTACGACTCGGACCGCATGGCCGAGTTGTTGGCGCCGCTCGGCTATGGTCTGGCCTTGGCGCCGGACGAGGCGGACATGGTCATCCTGAACACCTGCCATATCCGTGACAAGGCGAGCGAGAAGGTCTATTCCGAGCTCGGGCGGCTGCGGCAGATGCGCGAGGCACGGGCCGCCGACGGCAAGCGCATGATCCTGGCGGTAGCGGGCTGCGTTGCCCAGGCCGAAGGCGAGGAGATGCTGCGCCGGGCGCCTTTCGTGGACATCGTGCTGGGGCCGCAGACCTATCATCGCCTGCCGGAGATGGTGGCGCGTGCCAGCCGTGCCGGCGGCAAGCCGGTGCTGGACACGGAATTTCCACCCGTCACCAAGTTCGACGCCCTGCCGGCGCGCTCGGGCAGGGCGGCGGTGAGCGCCTTCCTCTCGGTGCAGGAGGGCTGCGACAAATTCTGCACGTTCTGCGTGGTGCCCTATACGCGGGGTGCCGAGGACTCTCGGCCTGTCGACCAGATCGTCGCGGAAGCCGAGCAATTGATCGCCAATGGCGCGCGCGAGATCACGCTGCTGGGCCAGAACGTCAATGCCTATCACGGCGATGGCTGGTCGCTGGCACGCTTGATCCGTCGCCTTGCCGATCTGCCCGGGCTGGCCCGGCTGCGCTACACCACCTCCCATCCGCGCGACATGGACGAGGACCTGATCGCGGCGCATGGCGAGGTCGAGGCCCTGATGCCGTATTTGCATTTGCCGGTGCAGGCGGGCTCGGATCGTGTGCTCAAGGCGATGAACCGTCAGCACACGGCCGACGATTATCGGCGCCTGGTTGCCCGGCTGCGCGAGGCGCGGCCCGATCTTGCGCTGTCGTCCGATTTCATCGTCGGTTTTCCCGGCGAGACGGCGGCGGACTTCGCGGCGACCATGGCTCTGGTGGACGAAATCGGCTTTGCCGGTGCGTTCTCGTTCAAATACAGCCCGCGTCCCGGAACGCCGGCGGCGAACGCGCCGGATCACGTGCCGGAAGCGGAAAAGAAAGAGCGCTTGGCGGCGCTGCAGGCGAAACTCGAAGAGCAGCGTCAAGAGTTCGCCGCCGCCTGCGTCGGTCGCGTCATGCCCGTGCTGCTGGAAAAGCCGGGGCGCCACGCCGGGCAATTGCTCGGCCGCTCCCCCTATCTACAGCCCGTTCATCTGCAGGCCGAGGCCGGGCGCATCGGTACTGTCGCCTCGGCTCGTATTACCGCCGCCGGCGCCAATAGCCTGGCGGCCACAGAGGCGGACGCATGAGCCGGGCATCCAAGGCAAGCGGCGATACCACGGCGCCGCTCTATCTGAGCTTCGCCGACAATGCCTTGCTCGGGGCGCTCTACGGCGAGCACGACCGCCACCTCGCGCGCATCGAACAGGGGCTCGGCGTTTCCCTGGCCAGTCGCGGCAACCAGCTCGCGATCAGCGGTCGGCCCGATGCCGCCGAGAAGGCCAAGCGGGCGCTTCTCGGTCTCTACGACATGCTCGAGAAAAGCTTGCCCGTGACCGCCCAGGACGTTGACGCCGCCTTGCGCATGGTCGCGAATGGCGATGTCGCCGGCGACGATGGCGATGTCGCGCGACTGGTTCCCGACGACACGGTGATCGCCACCCAAGTTCGGCGTATCACGCCACGCTCGCCGACCCAGGCCGCCTATGTGAGGGCCTTGCAGGAAAGCGAGCTTGTCTTCGGTATCGGCCCGGCCGGCACCGGCAAGACCTATCTCGCCGTTGCCGTTGCCGTCGCCATGCTGACGCGCGGCCAGGTCGACCGCATCATCCTGTCCCGCCCGGCGGTGGAGGCGGGCGAGCGCCTCGGCTTTCTGCCTGGAGATCTGCGCGAGAAGGTCGATCCCTATCTGCGGCCCATGTACGACGCGCTGTACGACATGATGCCGCCCGACCGGGTCATGGACCGCCTGCAAAGCGGGGTTATCGAGATAGCGCCGCTTGCTTTCATGCGCGGGCGCACCTTGTCCAACGCCTATGTCATCCTGGACGAGGCCCAGAACACCTCGCCCGTCCAGATGAAAATGTTTCTCACCCGCCTCGGCGAGAATTCGCGCATGGCGGTGACCGGCGATTTGTCGCAGGTCGACCTGCCCGCCGGGACTCGGCCGGGTTTGGGCGAGGCATTGGCGGTAGCCGGAGAGATCGAAGGCGTGTCGGTGGTACGCTTTTCCCATGCCGATGTGGTGCGCCACCGGCTGGTAACGCAACTCGTGCGCGCCTATGAGGCGCGTGAGCGGGAGCAAGAGGCGAAGAAAGGATCATGACAGACGACCCGGACAGTCCGATCGACATCGCGGTGGTGCGCGAGGATCCCGGCTGGGACGAGGAGGCCGAGCGGTTGTGCGCGCGGGCTGCCGCCGCGGCCCTGGCGGCGGCGGGGTGCGAGACGGGCGAGCTCAGCATTTTGCTGTCCGATGACGGTCATGTGGCCGCTCTCAATGCCCGTTTCCGCCAGGTCGAAGGGCCCACCAATGTGCTCGCCTTTCCGGCCGGCGCGCCGGGTCTGATCGGCGACGTCATCGTGGCACGGGAGACGACGGCGGCGGAAGCGCAAGATCAGGGCAAGGTCCTGGCCGCGCATCTGTCCCATCTGGTGGTGCATGGCACTTTGCATCTGCTCGGCTTCGATCATCACGAAGATGCCGAGGCCGTGCGCATGGAAGCGCTTGAGGTCCGCATTTTGGGGGAACTCGGCATTGCCGACCCCTATGCCGCCGAGCGTGAGAACGTGGCATGAGCGGGGAGCATCAGGACGCGCAGGCCGAGGTCGGCGAGCGCACGCTGATGGGCGTGCTCGCCGGCTGGCTCGGCTCTCTCACGGGCATCGGCAGCCAGGCGGGCAGCCTGCGCCAGTCCGTGGAGACCCTGATCGCTGAGCGCGGCGATGACGATACGGCGCTCGACGAGCAGGAGCGGGTGATGCTGCTCAACCTGCTCAAGTTCGGCGAATCGCGGGTCGAGGACGTCATGGTGCCGCGCGCCGATATCGTTGCCGTGTCCGAGGGTGCCACCCTGGCCGAGGTCGTCGCGTTGATGTCGCGGGTGGGCCATTCGCGCCTGCCGGTCTATCGCGACAGCCTCGACGATGTGATCGGCATGGTGCATGTGCGCGATCTGCTCGCCTACTGGTCCGCGGATGAGCCGTTCCGCCTGGCCGATGTGGTCAGGCAGCTGCCCTTCGTGCCGCCGTCCATGCCGGTCCAGGAAATGCTGCGGGAAATGCGAGCGGACAAGGTTCACCTGGCGATGGTGGTCGACGAGCATGGCGGCATCGACGGCCTGGTAACCATCGAGGACCTCATGGAAGAGATCGTTGGCGAGATCGAGGATGAGCACGACACCGCGCCTGAGCCGTTGATCGAGCGCGCAGGCGACGGCGCCCTGGAGGCCGATGCGCGGGCCTTGATCGTCGACATCGAGCCGCAGCTCGGGATCGATCTGCTGCCGGCCGATCGCGACGAGGACATCGATACGGTGGGCGGCCTGGTATTCGACCTTGCCGGCCGCGTGCCGAAAGCCGGAGAGGTGGTCGCCCATCCCGCGGGGCTTGCCATCGACGTGCTCGAAGCCGATCCGCGGCGCGTTCGCAAGGTGCGCATTCGCCGCGCCAGCATGGCCGAACAGGAGCCTGGCCACGGCGAAGGCTGACAGGTCCGTTGCTGCGGTAATTCATAGAATGGAAACAAAGCTGTCTCGCGCTCTCGCCTGCCGCTGGCGGCGTTGGCTCGCGGCGGCGTTGCTGGGAGCCGTGTCCTGTCTGGCCCTGCCTCCCTTTGCCATGACGGCCCTGCTGGTGCCCGTATTCGTCGGCCTGAGCCTGCTGCTCGCCGCCTGCCGCACGCCCGCCGGCGCCTTTGCCCTGGGCTGGATTTTCGGCTTGGGGCATTTCACGGCCGGCCTGTATTGGGTCGGCACCGCCTTTTCGGTGGCCGGCGTGGCGCCGTGGGCGGCACCGTTTGCCGTCTTGGGCCTGGCGGCGGCCAATGCGCTCTTTCCCGGCCTGGCTCTGCTCGTCGCCTTCTTGGCGCCGGTGCGGGGAAGCCTTTCGGCTCTGGTTCTGGCAACATCGTGGACGGCGGCGGAATGGCTGCGCGCCAATCTCGTTCTCGGCGGCTTCCCGTGGAACCTGCTCGGCTATGTGTGGGTCGATTCCCTCTCCATGCTGCAGGCGGCGTCGGTCTTCGGCATATATGGCCTGTCCTGGCTTGCGGTTCTGGCCGCGGCCATTCCGTCGGCGCTCTTCTGGGAGGCGCGGGCCTGGCGAACGCTGGCGCTGACTTGGGGCCTCGTTGCAATGGTGGGACTCGCCGGCACGATGCGCCTGCCCGATCACGAGAGCGCTGTGGTCGAAGGCGTGAGCTTGCGCCTGGTGCAGGCCAATATCGTGCAATATCACAAGTGGCAGCCGGAGCTTCGCGCGGAAAACTTGCGTCGCCACCTTGCCTTGACGGCGGCGCCCGGCGCAGCGCCGACTGTCGTGATCTGGCCCGAGACCGCGACGCCCTATCTGCTTACACAGGAACCGGAGATACGCGAACGTATCGGTGCCGCCTTGCCGGTGGGCGGCCTGCTGATCACCGGCGCGGTGCGTGGCGAGCCGGACGGCCAAGGCGGTATGCATGTCTGGAACAGCTTGCATGCAATCGATGGTCATGGCGCGCTTGTCGGAACCTACGACAAGTTCCACCTCGTGCCATTCGGCGAATACATGCCCCTGCGGAGCATTTTCGATCTGGCCAAGCTAAGCCATGGCGAGACAGACTTCTCGCGCGGGCCCGGCCCGGTCAGCTTGCAACTCGGGACGCCGCCGCCGGTCAGCCCGTTGATATGCTACGAGGCGATCTTTCCCGGCAATGTGCGCAATGAAGGGAGCCCGCCGGCCTGGTTGCTGAACGTCACGAATGACGCCTGGTACGGCATCAGCACGGGGCCATATCAACATTTTCAGCAAGCGAGAGTGCGCGCGATAGAGGAAGGCGTGCCACTGGTGCGGGCGGCGAACACGGGCATCTCCGCCGTCGTCGATCCGCTCGGTCGCGTCGTTGCGAGCCTGGGATTGGGAGAGACGGGCGTCGTGGATTCCCCGCTTCCCGTGGCCAAAGGCGACGCGTTCTATGTATTGTGGCGCGATTGGCCACTGCTCATGCTATGCCTAATTGTGGGCGCAACGGTTTGGGGGGCGGCGAGTAAAACAGTAGAGGAACTCTTGTTTTTCCAGCGAATGTGCCAATAAAGTCCAAATCGGACCTTGTATTCGCATCGAGTTCACGTCGCGAACGAGAGGCCGGACCAAGGTTATTCCGCCGCTCCGCGCGCGGAAAAAATGTGGACATTTCTTATCCTGCCGTGGATATTGTTGTGACGGTAAAGACGGGGAGAATACAACCCTGTTGCCGATGTGAGGTTTCGGAAGTCCAAGGGCCGACACGCAGGTTGTTAAGCTAAGTTTGTGTATCTGGTGGCCGAGGGGATTTGTTTCGAAATGTTCCGATCATTGACGAGGGAGCGGTCAGGTATCAGAAACTTTGCTGATGCCGCGCGCGGACGTCGGATTTGGCCGAACGAGACCTTTTTTTGGACGCGACCGGAAAGTTGAGGCTTAAGTCTTTGGTGCGAAGACAATATTCCGCTCGCGATGAGAACACTGAGGAGTTGAACTAGGAATGGCTCTAAATCCCAATCCCGTTGATGTCCACGTTGGCAGCCGCATTCGGCTGCGTCGCACGCTGCTCGGCATGAGCCAGGAAAAGTTGGGGAGGGCGATCAATCTCACCTTCCAGCAGATTCAGAAGTATGAGCGCGGCACCAACCGCGTCGGCTCAAGTCGGCTTTATCAGCTGTCACAAGTTTTGAGTGTTCCTATCTCGTTCTTCTTTGACGACATGCCGGCCGAGGTCAGCGGCGGTGCGCCGGGCCTTGCCGAGGCTGCCGAGCCGTTCAGCGAGGACCTGCTGTCTAAGCGCGAGACGCTGGAGCTCATTCGCGCCTATCACCGCATTACCGATACCAGTGTGCGCCGCCGGGTCTTCGATCTGGTCAAGTCGC
>CAZKTK010000013.1:0-19878 GCA_964555535.1 uncultured Rhodospirillaceae bacterium | reverse complement strand
AGGGTCTCCAGCGCCCAGCCGCCGTCCGGCGTCACGATGCGGCGGTAGAACACGCCATCGGCTCCGAAGGTCGTGGTATCGGCAAACCACGGATGCCATTTGTGAATGTCGCCGAACTGCTTGACGACAGCCCAGACCTCGTCGGCACTCGCCTTGAAGGTGCCGGTCTCATTGACCTCGACGGCGTTGGCGTTTTGCCCGAACGCCGCCATGGCAATGCCCAGCGCAGTGCTGACAACGATTTTGCGAAAACGTCCCATGAGATTCGTTCCTCCCATTCATCGTGTATGCAATGTGCAGATGATGACCGTCGCCGGGCCCAGCGTCAAACGTTGCGTCGCGGTTCGACAGTAGCTATAGTGGGCTAATCGTGCCGTATCGGCCTTCCAACGACTGGACATGCACAATGAAACTGGCAGCCCTGACAGCTGTTGCAGGCGTGCTCTGCGCTGCCGCCGCGAGTGCCGAGGATTTCGCCATCGCCTTCGCCTAGGACGGCATCGAGCGCTGTACCAAGGTGCCGCCGGAAATCGCGCTGTCGCATGTGCCGGAAGGCACCGCGCGTTTCAAGGTCAAGCTGGTGGACCTGGACTTCAAGCCCTTCAACCATGGCGGTGGCACAGCACCCAACACCGGCGATGGCACGATTTCCGAAGGTGACTACGAGACCTTCACCTATAAGGGGCCCTGCCCGCCGGGCAACACCCACACCTATGAATTTACCGTGCAGGCGATCGCCGAGAATGGCGAGCCCCTGGCAAAGGCGACGGCAAAGGCGGACTTCCCGCCAGGGCGTTGACCGAGAAAGGGAGGGACGGTGGCCCGGTGGGCCACCGTCCTCGGTATTGACGTCAGGTCAGGGCGGTCAGCGCCGCCTCGATGCGACGGCCCTGTTCCTTTGTGATCAAGCTGCCCAGAACATTTGCAAAGCGCGGATGCTGGGCGCCTGAGTGGATGTACTGCCAGCGATAGGCTTCGAGAAAGCCGGCGCCGACCATCATCGCCTCGGCCTCGCAGATCGTGCGTCCGCAATTCGCCGCGAAGTACTGGACGTCAGCCTCCGCCTGTACCTGGAGGATCTCGTCGACGGCGATCACCAGCTCGATGAACTCGGCGACGCCCTGTTCGCGCTCGGCGTCGCTGAGCGTGGCGTCGTGGCGCAGCCATTCCAGCTCGTCGAGAATCGCGTGCTGGCTTTCCTCCTTCCAGTGATAGAGGAAGACATCGCGAAACAGGGGCGACAGCGCCTCGTCGCTCTCGATGCTCTGACGATAGTGGAGCTGGGTGAACAGCTCGATGTCGAGCGTCAGGCCGAGCACCGCCCAGGTGCCCTTGTCGAGAACCGTGCGGGCGACGTCATCGGCGTCGAAGGCGAAACGGTAGCCCGACGGCAGAACGTCCTCGATCATGCTGTCGATACGCCGGAACAACGCCTGGTGCTTGAGCTCTTCGTCACTGAAACGGACAAGGGCCTCGAGCGCGGTCTGGTCGCCGAACCAGTGGTCGCGGCTGACCTCCAGCACCTTGGCATTGACGAAGCGCTCGGCCAAGCCGAACACCTTGGCATAGGTGCGGCCCTGGATTTGACTGACGAAGCGCCGTTCGTGTTTGTCCAGGCTCGTGAAGCGCCGCTTGAGACTGCGCTCGGCAATGCCGCAGACTTTGACGACGCCCGCCACGGCGTTCTCCTCGCGAAAGTTCTCCGCCAGCCAGGCCTCGGCCTGGCGCACCGCCGAATCCGCATGCGGCTGCCGGCGTACCAGCTTGGTATAGGGGCGCTGTCCTTCGCCGTGCAGCTTCAGCAGGTAGATCTTGGCGATGCGCAGGGCCTCGCCGGGGCTGCAATGGCGCGCGATGATGTGAATGGCGAGGTCGTGCCAGGATGTGGTGCCGCCCGCCGTCACGATTTGCCCTGTGGAGTCGGCGAATACAAGGTTCGGCTCAGGCCGGAAATCGACCTCGGGAAAGCGCGTGCGGAACAGGTCCTGATAGGCCCAATGGGAGGTTGCCTCGCAACCGTTGAGCAGGCCCGTGGCAGCAAGCAGCACGGCCCCGGAACAGGCCGAGCAGATCATGCTGCCGGCGCCATGCCGTCGACGGATCCAGTCGATAACCGCCGGGTATCGCCCCTCCAAGGCGTCGTCGGGCCCAAGCCACAGCTCGGGCAGGATGACGATGGTCGCTTCGGGATCCTCGTCTACGCAGAGCGCCGGCTGAATGGGAATGCCGTTGCCGCACGCAAAGGGCTTGGCGGTATGGGCGACGATCCGGGGCCGGATCAGGCTGTGCCCGGGCTCGCCGCCTACCAGTTCCTGCCACAGCGTCCCCGTCGCCGTGAGCACGTCGATCATGCCGTAGAGCGCCGAACCCGCCGTCTCCGGCAGGGCGACGACAAGCGCGTCGATCGGGTCGGACTTGTTGCCTGCCATCTAATCCCGAAGGGCTCTAGCGCCGGCGCTCGGCGAAGCCGAAGCCTTCCATGACATCGAGAACGGTGGTCAGCTCGCTGACCAGCGAGTCGATGCGCTTGGGATCGTCGCTGGCGCCGAACAGGGAGCCGGCCTCGAACATGTTGCGGTTGGTGCGCAGCGATACCAATAGCTGCCCGGTTTCAAAGGCGCAGCGTATGCGCCGGGTCCCGAGCTGCTCGGCAAGCGACATCAGGTTTTGGCGGAAACGCGTATCGATCAGTTCGCGCGCCTGATTGGCGTCGGTGGAGAAGACCTCGAAATGCTTCTCGAAGTTTTCGTCGTCGAATGGCACCGGGTCGCCGGGCACGGCGAGCTTGCGCAAACGATTGAGCAGGCCGCCGCGGTCGTCGGTGATGAGCGTGGTGCCGTTGAACTCATGCGGCCAGTCGAAGATGAACAGCGGGCCGCGAAAGACCGTGCGGGTGTTGCTCGACTTGCCGCTACGGGTGCGCATGCGCAAATGCGCGTCCGCCAGGCGCAACGGCGCGCCGTCCCGCTCGCCGGAAATATGGTCCTCCAGCGAGGAGCGGTTGAAGTCGGGCACCAGGCCAAGCTGGTCGAAGCGCTCGAGGGGGAAGGCGAAATCGTCATGGCGGTAGTCGAGGTCGAAGAATCCACACAGCTTCTCCACCAGGAACTTCTTCAGCTCGGCCTTGACCCCGGCCACTTTGGTGTACGCCGCAATGAGCATGATGAAGCCGATGATGCCCGGGATGACGCCGACCCAGCCGTATAGCCAGCCCAAGGCGCCGCCCGCGGCACCGAACACAACGCCCATGGCGGCGATGCCCAGCGCCTTGGATCGCGCCTTCTTGCGGTTCTTTTCGAAGTCGCCAAGCTGCCAGCGGATCTCCCGTCCGTAATAGGTGTTCAATCCTTTTACGCGCGGGTCGCTTTCATCGAAGAAGGTTTGCATGGCCCCACCGTCGCAAGCGCTTTAGACTTCCCCTCATGGATGAGGAGGCTAACACAAGCTCGGATCACGGTCTGCCATCGCGACGGTTCCGGGTGGAAGCGGGCGGCCGGGAGCTGAACGCGGTCTGGCTGGGGCCAGAGCCGGATGCGGCGCCGACGCTGGTGTTCCTGCATGAGGGGCTCGGCAGCATCGGCCAGTGGCGGGATTTTCCGGCCGCGCTCGCCGCCGCCAGCGGCTGCGGCGCCCTGGTCTACGACCGCTATGGCTATGGCGGCTCGGAGGCGCTGCCCGCGCCCTACCGGCGGGAGCTCGATTTCATGCACGAGGAGGGGCGCACCGTGCTGCCCGAGCTCTTGGACCGCACCGGTGTCGAGCAGACCGTGCTGGTGGGCCACTCGGATGGAGCGTCGATCGCTCTGTTGGCGGCATCGACGCTTGATCCGCGTATTCGCGGCGTGGTCAGCGAAGCCGCCCATGTGTTCGTCGAATTCGTCTCCATCGCCAGCATAGAGACGGCGGTTGCCGCCTACCGCACCGGCGATCTGCGGGAGCGCCTGGCGCGCTTTCATGGCGAAACCGTCGACAGCGCCTTTCGCGGTTGGGCCAATGCCTGGCTCGATCCCGACTTCGAGGCCTTTCATATTGAAGGCTACTTGCGTGCCGTGACATGTCCGGTTCTTGCTATTCAGGGCAGCGATGACGCCTATGGCACGCCGGCCCAGCTCGAGGCCATCGCGGCGGCGGTAAGCGGGCCGGTCAGCACCATGCTGCTGCCGGAATGCGGCCATTCACCCCACAAGGATGCGCGTGATGCCGTGATGCAGGCTGCCGGGGATTTGATACGCGTGGCGTTGAACGCTTAGCATAACACTTGCAAGTGCTCTACTTGCCCAACGTCCTTTGCAGGCGATCGAGGGCTCGGCGGTCCGCCTTGGTGGGACGACCGCTGCCGCGCTCGCGGGGCGCCGGTGCTGCCGGCGGCCTTTCAGCCGGCTCGGAGAGGTCTTCGTAGAGCGTCCGTGCTTCGCTGGCAGGGCCGCGGCGGCTACCCAGCGCGGCGATACGGACGACCTTGATGTGCGGGCCAAGCGGAAAGGTCAGCACATCGCCGATGCGCACCTGGGCGCTTGCCTTGTCGACCGGCCGGCGGTTGATACGCACCCGCCCGCCGGCGCAGAGCTTGCTGGCAAGGCTGCGCGATTTGAGAAATCGCGCGTACCACAGCCACTTGTCGAGGCGCAGGGTCTCGTTCACCGGCCGCTCCGCTTCAGCTTACCGAGCACGGCGAAGGGCGAGGTGGCGGGCGCAGCAGGCTGGCGCCGTGGCCGGCGCCGCTTGGCCGCGCGCTGGCGGCGCGGCGCCACATAGAGCGTGCCATCGTCGGTCTCCTCGCGGCGGTAACCCAGCGCCCTGGCGACACCGTCGAAATGCTCCGCCGTGCAGCCGGCGATATTGAGCAGGGCGGCATCCGCCGCCACCGGCCCCTTGCGGGCACGGCGGCGCAGCTCGGCGGTGAAGCGCTCGAACATATCGACGCGGATCAGCAGCGGACCCACCCGGCGATAGCCGACGGCCGCAATGAAATCGTCGGGCAGGGTCTTGTCGGCCGCCAGCGAGACCCGCCCGTCCGGCACCTCGAAGGGCACGGCACCATTGGCGATGCACCAGAGCAGGCCACGAAGTTCCATGGCTTTGGGCTTCAGCAATGCGGCGAGAAAGACCGTGTCGCGCCCAAGGCGGATCCCGAGCGCCGCCAGGGCCTTCCGGTCGTCATCGTCGAGCGCCTTGATCTGGTCGCCGACCTCGCTGCGCGCCGCGCAGCCGAAACCCTCGGCGAGTTGGAAGACAATGCCACGCGCGGGTCCGCCAAGATCGGCATCGCGGGCGCGCCACAATGGCGCCAGCACGTGGGCGATGTGGCTCGCGAGCCAGGCGGCGAGGCGTTGCTCCATGCGCCGCCGCGAGGCGTCGTCGACAAGATCGCCGACCAGCAGCCGCAGCCCCGGCGTCAGGCCGCCGGCTCCGGCCACGAGCCGCGCCACGGGTGCGCCGCGCCAGCTCACGGTGCCATCGACTGCGAGCCCGAAAGCGTCGTCGCCGTCGGAGACCAGGCTGCCGGCACGCTTGCGAATCTCGGGCGCCAGGGCGGTGCGCACGGCGGCCCGCAGGGCACGGCCCTCGCGCCAGGCCTCGGCATCGTCCGGCACCAGGTCGAAGCCCAGCAGCTGGCCGACATATTCGCCCTCCACCACGACCTCGCCCGTGCGCTTGATCGCCGCGATCAGGCTTTCGTTCTCGCGCATGCGCCGGGTCAGGCGGGTCGTCTTGCGGTCGACGAAACGCTGGGTCAGGCGCTCGTGCAGGGCATCGCTAAGCTTGTCCTCGATGCCGCGGGCGCGTTCGCGCAAGGCGCGCGCATCGGCCACCCAGCGCGGCCGCTGGGCGATATAGTTCCAGGTGCGCACATGGGCGATGCGCGTGGCCAGGCCGTCGATATCGCCGTCGCTGCGGTCGAGCTGGTCGACCATGCGCCCGACCCAGGCTTCGGGCAGTACGCCGTCGCCGCTCATCAAGTGGCGATAGATCGCCGCCAGCAGCTGGAAATGGGCATCCGCCATGGTCTTGCGGAAATCGGGGATGCGGCAGACCTCCCACAACAGCGAGACCGCGTCATGGCCGCGCGCGGCGTCGGCGATGTCGGCCATGGCTGCGAGGGCGCGCAGGGAGGCGATGTCCTCGGCCTCGCGCGGGCGCATCAGCTCGGGCGCCGGCGGCGGCACCTCGAGGCTGCGCAGGAGGGCGGGGAGCGAGGAAAGGTCAAGGTCGGCATTGCGCCAGAACAGCGCACGCACCGGCTCGAAGAGATGATCCTCGACGGCGCTCACCACCTCCGGCTCGAAGGCCAGCGCATCGAGGGTGGTGCCGAAGGTGCCGTCGCGGGAATGGCGGCCGGCGCGGCCGGCGATCTGGGCCACTTCCGCCGGGTTCAGCTCCCGCGCCTCGCGGCCGTCGAACTTGCTGGCACCGGCAAAGGCGACGTGGTCGACGGCGAGGTTCAACCCCATGCCAATGGCATCGGTGGCGACCAGATAGTCGACCTCGCCGGCCTGATAGAGCGCAACCTGGGCGTTGCGCGTGCGCGGGCTGAGCGCGCCCATGACTACCGCCGCGCCGCCGCGGAAACGGCGCAGCAGTTCGGCGATGCGATAGACTTCGGAGACAGAGAAGGTGACCACGGCACTGCGCCGGGGCAGGCGCATGATCTTGCGCGCGCCGATGTGGCTGAGGGTGGAGAAGCGCGGCCGGCTGATGAAATCGAGATCGGGTACCAGCCGCGAGAGCAGCGGCGCCATGGTGCCGGCGCCAAGGAACATGGTCTCCGACAGCCCGCGTGCGCGCAGCAGGCGGTCTGTGAAGACATGCCCGCGCTCGGGGTCGGCGGCGAGCTGGATCTCGTCGACGGCAAGGAACTCGACGGATTGGTCGAGCGGCATCGATTCGACCGTGCACACCCAATAGCGCGGGCGCTCGGGCACGATGCGCTCTTCGCCCGTGATCAGGGCCACTTGGCCGCTGCCGCGCGCCGCCACCACCCGGTCGTAGATCTCGCGCGCCAGCAGGCGCAGGGGACAGCCGATCATGCCGGTGCGATGGCCGAGCATGCGCTCGACCGCGAGATGGGTCTTGCCGGTATTGGTGGGGCCGAGAACGGCGGTCAGCCGACCGCTCGCCCCGTCCCCGTAAGATCCGCCATGGGCGCGTCGCATCGTGCCAATAGAATCGTTGATGGCGGCGTCCGGATCAAGGCCTTAGATGCGCTCCGACAGCCAGATGGCCAAGCGCGTGCCGGCGCGCACGCCTTTGTCGAGGAGTGCATGACCCGGTGCCTCTTCGGCGCCGTGGGCGAGGCCGGTGTCGCGATGCTCCAGCTCATCGTCGCGGAACTTCGTGACCTTTTCCCGCAACTCCGCTTCGTCGTCGCCAAGCGCATCGATCTGGGCCCGGTAATGGGCGTCGATGGTCTCCTCCACCGCTACGGTACAGGCCATGGCCGCGCGCGTGCCCAGCAGGGCGCTGGCCGCGCCGAGGGCGAAGCCGCCGACATGCCAGAGCGGTGACAGCACAGTGGGCCGAACCTGCCGCTCGGCCAGCAATTCGTCGAACGCTGCCAGGTGTTCCCTCTCCTGTTCGGCCATGTGCTTGATGACCGGCCCGGCGGCCGTCCTGCCGAGGACGGCGAGCTGGCCGTCGTAGATGCGCTTGGCACCCTGCTCGCCGGCATGGTCGACGCGCAACATGCGCTCCACCAGCGCTTCGCGATCCGGATCGCCCGGCAACCGGTCCTGCGCGGTCTTGCTCATGTCCGCCGCCAAGACATCACGGCGACCATACCCGCCAGCGTCAGGCCCGTTGCCACGAGAAAGTTCCAGCCTGCCATCGATATGCCGAACAGCGACCAGGTAACATCGTCGCAGCGCACCGCCGGGGCCGCCAGGATGGCCTCGCGCAGGGCATCGAGATCGTTCGCGTCCACATCGCCGCCGACGCAGGATTCGCTGCCCGTCCACCAGCCCTGCTCGACACCAACATGGAAGGCCGCGACGCCGGCATCGACGGCGAACAACATGGCGCAGGCGCCGCCAAGCAGCATTGCCAGGCCCAGGGACGGGTTCGGGCGTCGCAACAGCAGAACGCCAAGCAGACCGACGGCCACCACCGCGCCATAGGGATAGCGCTGATAGAGGCAGAGCTCGCAGGGAAACAGGCCGATGACGAACTGGAAGAAGAAGGCTGCTGACAACATTGCCGCGCTGGCGGCGGCGGCTATCGCCAACGCCACCCACGGCGTCGCCGCGACCGACATCAAGCCCCGGATCGAAAGATGTGCCATGGGCGCCTTTTATCACGCCCCGGGGCGGGGCGCATTAATACGCCGCAAGGCATTTTTCACAGCCATAGCTTAATGGCGGCGAAACCGGCAAAGAGGCCGACCACGAAGAGAATGGTCAGGAGCCCGAGATTGCGCTCGATGAAGCCGCGGATGGGTTCGCCGAACCAATAGAGCAGGCCGGCTACCACATAGAAGCGCAGGCCCCGGGCCAGCACCGAAGCCAGCACGAAGGTCAGCAGGTTGAGCTCGGTAAAGCCGCTGGTGATGGTGATCACCTTGTAGGGGAAAGGCGTGATGCCGAAGGTGAAGACCAGCCAGGCGCCCCATTCCTCGTAATAGTCACGGAAGTGAGCCATCTTCTCGACATAGCCGTAGAACTCGATCAGTGGCGCGCCGACGGCCTCCCACAACAGCGCGCCGATGGCGTAGCCGGCCAGCCCGCCGAGCACCGAGGCGATGGTGCAGACGCCGGCGATGAGAAAGGCGCGCTTGCGGTCGGCCAGGATCATCGGGATCAGCATCACGTCCGGCGGGATCGGAAAGACAGAGCTTTCCACAAAGGAGACGCCGGCCAGCCAGCGCAGGGCGCTGCGGCGGGCGGCAAGGTCCATGACGGACGTGTAGAGCCGGGTCAGCATAGGGCGGTCTCGAGAAAGGCGCGAACATCGTCCAGGCGCGGCGCGACGGCGACTTGGTGTGGCAGGCCGGGCAGATCCGCCGCCGTGGCGATGTGTGCCGCAAGAGGGCGGCGATAGGCAAGGGCGAGTTTCACCTCGCTGAGGGTTCCTGCGCCGCCCGGCAGCGCGATGACCGCATCGGCGCTGAGAATATTGATGTGATTGCGCGACAGCATATCGCCGCCGTCCTCGCCGCGCGCCGCCAGGTGGGTGCGAATGGCGATCTCGACCCAGGGATTGGGATAGCCGGGCGGCGGGGAGTGCGGTGCCTCAGGAACCGCCGGCAGCACGCCTATGATGCTGCCGGCGCGGCCCTTGGTTTCCGCGAAGGCCTGCGAGACGCTGGCCATCACGCCGCCGCCGCCACCGGTCAGCAGGTGGTAGCCGGCTTCGGCCAGGAAGGCGCCGAGCGCCGATGCGCGCGCCTCGTGGGGCTCGCGGCCGGAGCCCATCACGCCGACGATTTTTCGTCTCACGTCTGTGTCAGCGGTCGAGCAGGTTGCCGAGGCTCGGCAGGGAGATATTGCCCGCATGTTCGTACGGTACCGTGTCGCCGCCGAGTCCGGCGAAGCCCGTCATGTAGGCCTGGCCGCTGATTCGGTAGCTGACGCCGCCCGTATCGACGACGCCCAGCAGGCTCTGGGTGACCTCGAGCAAGGTTGCCGAAACCTCGATCGGCACCGTGGCCTGGCTGAGGCGCGGCAGCTTGACCGCCTGATTGCTGGCGCCATAGGCGAAAGGCTGGTCGTTGAGCTCGAGGTCGAGGGTCATGCCGTCCAGGTTCAGCGCGAAGTCGTTGCGGTTGATCAGGCGCAGGATCACCTGGAAGCGCTGTTCGATCAGCCCCACGCCGACCGGGCGCAGGTCCGCCAGCGTGGCGCCGGCGAGGGTCTTGGCAGCCGCCACATCCAGGCGCTGGAGGACGCCGGCGGCGGCGGGCCCCGGCTCGGCGCGCACCGCATGCAGGCCGCGCTCGCCGGCCTTGCGGGCGGCATCGAGAATATCGGTAAGCGGGATCTGTGCCGGCGTGCGCGCGGGCAGCAGATGGGGCGGCTCGTCCGCCGTGCGCTCGATCAGTGCCGCGCGCTCCAGGGCCTCGGCCATGTCCTCGACCACATCGGATGCCACGCCGAGGCGCGCGGAGATGCCGTCGACCGTGGCGGGCATGCCGCCATTGGTGAAACTCGACGCCACCTGGCTTGCCAGCTCCAGCACGATCGCCTCCTTGGTGCGGTTGCTGAGGATCTTCGGCCCTTCCTTGCCGCCCAGGTGATGGGGGTTCTGGGCGTGAAAGGCGAGGCTGGCGCCGATCAGCAGGATGACCCAGCCGACATAGAGCCAGAGCAGGAAGAAGATCAGCGCCGCGAAGGCGGAGTAGATGGCGGTGTATTGCACCGTGGTGACGACGAAGGAGGCGAAGGCCCAGCCAACGAGCTGCCAAAGCAGGCCGGCGACCAGCCCGCCGGCCAGGGCTGCGCCGAAGCGCACCCGCGTGTTGGGCAGGAAGGCGTAGAAGAAGGTAAAGGCGCTGACCACCAGCAGATAGGGCACCGCATTGCCGAACAGCGCGAAGGCCTTGCCCACGGGCTCGATCTGCGCCAAGTCGCCGACCACCGGCGCGGTGACCAGCGAAGCGGTCAGGCCGAGCGCCGAGAAGACCAGCACGGGGCCGATCACGATCACGGTGATGTAGGACGAGAAGCGCTCGGTCAGCGGGCGCTCGCGGGTCACCCGCCAGGCGGCATTGAAGGCGCGCTCGATCTTGCGCATCAGCGAGATCACCGTGACCAGCAGCAGGCCGAGGCCGACGGAGCCGAGCACGCCGACATTGGCGTTCTCGACGAAATCGATGATGCGGTTGGAGATTTCCACGCCCTTGTCGCCGAGGGGGCTGAGGAAGTTGAGCAGGGTCGGTTCCATCTGGTTATGAACGCCGAAGCCCTTGAGCACGGAAAAGCTGATGGCGAGCAGGGGCACCAGCGACAGGAGCGTGGTGTAGACCAGGCTCATGGCCCGCATCGATAGCTGGCCCTGGGTGATGTCGAGCGTAACCGCGGTGAGCACGCGCAAGCTGCGCACCGGCAGCGCCTGCCACCAGGGCAGGGCCTGCAGGTCGATATCGCGCAAAACGCGCGCGGCCCAGCCGCGCGCGCGTGCGGAGAAGGGTTGCGGCCGCTCGGTCATGGTCGGCGAATAGCGTAATCCGAGCGGCCGGGGGAAAGCACTAGAAAAGCGGCCGGCGGCGCAGGATATGACCGCTATAGGCGTCGATCACCAGCATCCAGGGGCGATGGCGGCGGTCGCGAACGCGGATCTTGTAGCGGCCGTCGTTGAAGCTGAGGCGGCCGAAACTCCGCCAGTGCTGGCGCGCCAGGCGATTGAGCACCACATTGGGGTTGAGGGCGCGCATTATATGGCGGCCGCCGTGATGGCCCGGGCGCCAATAGTGGTCCCGGTGGCCGCCCCAGAGCCAGCTTCGGAACGCCCGATGATGGCGGCGATGGTGGCGCGGCGCAAAATGGTGGTCGCGGTGGCGGCGATGGCGGGCCTGGTCGTGGTCGCCCTGGCGATGTTCGACCGCCGGGCCGTCGCCACGCTGGGCACCGCGCTGCCGGTGGCCGTTGGCATCGGCCGGCGCAGCCGCTGCGGCAAGGACGAGAAGGGAAAGCACGATGGGTATGAGGCGCATGGGATCTCTCCATTCCGGTTGCGGAAATCTCATTCGCCGCCAAGATTGCCTGTCGCCACCTGAACTGATGCTGAGCGCTGGTTTCATCGGCCGTTCAGACAAACAGAGGCAAACTGCGCCCATGCGCCTGATGTCCGTCATAGTGCTCCTGCTCGCCATCTGGGCTGTGCCGGCCGTTGCCGAGAGCAAGCACGGCACGGCCCGCGATGCTGTCGCGGCGGGCGAGATCCGTCCCCTGGGCGAGGTCCTGGCGCGGATCGCCCAGAGCTATCCCGGCCGGGCTCTCGACGTGCAGCTCGACCGCTCGAACGGGACTTGGCTCTATCGCGTCAAGGTGCTCGGCGCGGGCGGCGATGTGGTCGCGGTGACCGTTGATGCGCGCTCCGGCCGCATCGTCGGTGCGCGCGGGCCGCGGCGCTGATCATGCGGGTGCTTCTTGTCGAAGACGACGCCGACCTGTCGCGCCAGCTTGGCCAGGCGCTGGAGGAGGCGGCCTATACGGTCGACCGGGTCGGCGATGGCGAGGAGGCGCAGTTCCTCGGCGAGACCGAGCCCTATGACGCGGTCATTCTCGATCTCGGCCTGCCGCGTGTCGATGGGCTTACGGTGCTCGGGCGCTGGCGCCGCGGCGGCATAACCGTGCCCGTGCTGGTGCTGACCGCGCGCGACAGCTGGCATGAGATCGTGGCCGGCTTCGACGGCGGCGCCGACGACTATCTGCCCAAGCCCTTCCGCATGGAGGAATTGCTGGCGCGCTTGCGGGCGCTGATCCGCCGCGCCTCGGGTCACAGTGCGGACGCGTTGCGCTGCGGCCCGGTGACCCTCGATGTGGCAGCTGCGCGGGTACGCGTCGATGGCGAGCCGGTGCGGCTTACGGCGCACGAGTTCAAGGTGCTCGCCTACCTCATGCATCACCAGGGCGAAGTGGTCTCGCGCACGCGCTTGATCGAGCACATCTACGACCAGGACTTCGATCGCGATTCCAATACCATCGAGGTATTCATCGGCCGCCTCAGGCGCAAGCTCGGCGTGCCCGTGATCGCCACCGTGCGCGGTCTCGGCTATCGGTTGGAGGCGGCGGAGAATGCCTAGGCCGGTGCTCCTGCGTTCGCTCAGCTCGCGTTTGGTCATCGGCGGCGCCTTGTGGATCGCCGTGGCGCTTGGCGGCGCCGGGCTGTTGCTCGATACGCTGTTCCGGGATCACGTCACGCGCACGTTCGATACCCGCCTGCAGGTTCTGTTGGAGACCTTGATCGCGGCGGCCGAGGTGGACGAGGCCGGTGTCCTGAGCGTCGCGGCTCTGCCGGGCGAGCCCCGTTTCGCGCACCCCTATTCGGGCTGGTACTGGCAGATAGACGGGCCGGAAGGAGCCGTGGCGCGCTCGCGCTCGCTGTGGGACTGGACGCTCGCCCTGGCACCTGTGGGCGCGGGCACGGCGACGGGGCCGGAGGAGCAGACCTTGCGCCTGCTGGCGCGCGATATCGCACTGCCCGGCGCGCGCAGCGGCCATCGCTTCGTGGTCGCTGCCGATACGGCGGACCTTGCGGCCGAGACCCGGCCGTTTCGTCTCGCCCTGGCCCTGGCGCTGGCGGTGCTCGGCCTTGGCCTTGCCGCGGCGCTGCTCGCCCAGGTGCGCTACGGCTTGCGGCCGCTGGCTGCCGTGCGGGCCGCACTGGTCGAGGTGCGCGGCGGCAAGGCCCAGCGCCTCGGCGGCGATTTCCCCCGCGAGGTGGCGCCGCTGGCGGCGGAAGTCGATGCCCTGCTCGACCACAACCGCAGCCTGGTGGAGCGGGCACGCCAGGAAGCGGGCAATCTCGCCCATGCGCTAAAGACGCCGCTGACCGTGCTCGGCAATGCCGCCGACGGCGAGGATGCAGAGCTGGGGGATGCGGTGCGCACGCAAGTCGAAGCCATGCGCCGCCATGTGGATCATCATCTGGCCCGAGCGCGTGCCGCCGGCAGCACAGGCGCGGCGGCCGGCGTGGTGCCCCTCGATGAGGTGCTCTCGAGCCTGGAAGCGACGCTTGCCATGCTGCACCAGGATCGCGACGTGGCACTGTCCGTGCGCCTCAACGGCGCGCCGGCCTTTCGCGGCGAGCGCCACGATCTGGAGGAGATGCTCGGCAATCTGATGGACAATGCCTGCAAATGGGCCTCCGCCAAGGTGACGGTGCGGGCCGGCGCGGCGGGCGAGGGGCGGCTATCGGTGACTGTGGACGACGACGGGCCCGGATTGAGCGAGCCCGAGCGCGCAGCGGCGCTGGCGCGCGGGCGCAGGCTCGACGAAAGCGCCCCCGGCGACGGCCTCGGTCTTGCCATCGTGGACGACCTCGTGGCGCTCTATGGCGGCGCGCTGACGCTGGCCACTTCGCCCCTCGGTGGCCTTAGTGCGCGCCTTGAGCTACCCGCCAGCGCGTAATCTGCTATAACCATGCCCGGGCAGCCCTAGTAACCTGCGGGATGACGACCATGGCTCTCGACGAGCGCGACGACATTCGCGCTGTTCTCAGCACGCATTTCCTGCTCAAGCATCTCAACGATGACGAGCTGCGCGAGCTGCTGCGCTATGCCCGCCTGCGCCATGCCAAGGCCGGCGAAGTGCTGTTCCAGAAGGGCGATCCCGGCGATGGCCTGATGGCGATCCTCGACGGCCGCATCAAGATCAGCAGCCTGTCGGAAGAGGGCAAGGAGGTCGTGCTCAACATCCTCGGCCCCGGCGAGCTGTTCGGCGAGGTCGCCCTGATCGACGGCAAGGACAGGAGCGCCGATGCGTCCGTCATGGATGCGGCCGAACTGGTGGTGATCGATGCCCGCGACTTCATGCCCTTCCTGCAGGCGCCCCCCGAGCTCTCGACGCGGCTGCTGATGGTGCTCTGCGAACGCTTCCGCTGGGTCAGCGACCTCTACGAGGACGCGGTCTTCCGCCACCTGCCGGCGCGTCTCGCCAATCACCTGCTGCGCCTCGCCGAGACTTTCGGCAACGAGGTCGAGGACGGTACGCGCATCACCCTCAAACTGTCCCAGCAGGACCTCGGCAATCTCATGGGCACGACCCGCGAAAGCGTCAACAAGCAGATGCGCGCCTGGACCGAGGACGGCCTCATCCGCGTCGACCGCGGCCTCATCACCATCCGCGACCGCGACAACCTGGAACTCTGGGCGGATCCGGATTTGTAGGGGCGTCAGCGCCACACTTTTGCCACGAAATTGCCACCAAATGATCGCGCGTTAGGCGCGTTGCTGCCAAATCCGCGCCTATCCTGAGGCAGGTCAGGCGGGGGTCTGCCAAGCGGCGGCGTCCCGCGTCCTCACTCAGGAGCGCGGAAGATGAAATCCATTGCCATTCCCGTGGCGCTTGCCGGCATCGCCGTCTTGGCGGCGTGCGGACAAGACCAGCACGGCCATGTCTACTATCCCGACCCGGCGCCGCAATACCGGTCGCCACAGCCAACCTATCGGCCCGCGCCGGCGCGTATCGCGCCTGTCGAGACGGCGGAGCAGTATCCGCCCATCGCACCGAGCTGGTTCCAGCGGGTGGATACGGACCCGATCTCGACCTTTTCCATCGATGTGGATACCACGGCCTACAGCCATGTGCGCCGTCATCTGCAGCTCGGGCAGCTGCCGCCGCGCGATGCTGTGCGAATCGAAGAGCTGATCAACTACTTTTCTTACGCCTACCCTGGCCCGCGCGATGCCATGGAACCATTCGCCATGTATGCCAACGTCTATCCGGCCCCTTGGGCGCCGGACAGGTTGCTGCTCCATGTCGGTATCAAGGGCTACGACATGCCGCATTACACCCGACCGAGCGCCCATGTGGTGCTGCTGGTCGATGTCTCGGGTTCGATGCAGGACGCGAACCGCCTGCCGATGCTGAAGCGCGCCTTCGGCATCCTGCTCGACGAGCTGCACGACGACGACAGGGTTAGCATCGTGACCTATTCCGGGCGCAGTCGCGTGGCTCTCAGGCCTACGCCGGTATCCGAGCGCGAGCGTATCGAAAACGCTATTCAAAGGCTCAGCGCCCGCGGCTCGACTGCCGGTGCGGCAGGTCTCTCGGCCGCCTATGAGCTGGCGGAAAGCCACTTCGATTACGAGGGTATCAACCGCATCATTCTTGCGACCGACGGCGATTTCACCGTTGGCCCGGCCGACCCGCAACACCTTGAATACATGATCGCCCAGAGGCGGGAGAGCGGTATCTACCTGTCGGTGGTCACGGTCGGCGAGGACAACGTGAACGATCGAATTGCGCAGGCCCTGGCGCAAAAGGGCAACGGCAACGCGGCGCATCTCGATACGCTCCTCGAAGCCCGCAAGGTGTTCGGCGACGACTTCTCAAGCACGATGTATCCCATCGCCGATGACGTAAAGATCCAGATTGAGTTCAACCCGGCCCGGGTCGCGGCATATCGCTTGCTTGGCTATGAGACGCGGCAGATGGCCGACTACCAATTCCGGGACGACCGTGCCGATGCCGGCGATATCGGCGCCGGGCATACGGTGACCGCGATCTACGAGATCACGCCGACAGGCGCGGGCTATGCCCATATCGAACAACCGCGCTATCAGCCGCGTCCGGAAGCAATCGTGCCCGGCGACATGGCGCATGAATTCGCCTTCCTGCGCCTGCGCTACAAGCAGCCGGGCGGCGAGCGTAGCCAGCTCATCGAGCTGCCCATCGACGAGAGCATGCGTCACCACGATATCGCTTCCTTGTCGAGCGAGGTTCGCTTCGCCACGGCCGTCGCCGGCTTCGGGCTCATGCTGAGGAACGATGGTTACGCGGAGCGGTATGGCTTTTCATCGCTTCTCTCGCTCGCGGAAGGTGCGCGCGCCGCTGACCGCTATGGCTATCGCGCCGAGTTCATCCGCCTACTACAACTGGCGCAGACGCTCAAGCGGTCGTGATGTAGGAGGAAAACAATGAGCAGAATATTGTTTCCCATTTTGGTCAGTTGTGCTTGCCTGGTGCTCGGCGCCTGCGGCGGGGCGCCTTATCCGACCTCCGACCCAGCGCTTCTGGACCGTTATGGGACGTGGGGAGACAAGCTCCATTTCGGGCCTATGGAGCCCGACGTCTGTCTGGCGGCCAGTGTGGTGCCGAAGTTGAGTTTTCCGGCCCGGATCGGCATCGCCCGCATTGATACCGGCACGCTGACGACTTTACCGCCGCAGGAAGCCGAGGCCTGGCAAGGGTTGGCAGATCGTTTGGGTCCGGATTGGGGCGAGCTCGTTCCCGTCAGCCCGATGCTCGTGGAACTCGTGCAGCCCGAGCCGCGGGAGCTATGCCAGGGTTGCGCCGACGAGATCGTCAAGGCGATCCGCCTGGGCGCCGCCCGTCAACATCTCGACGTGGTGCTGATCTACGAGGTGACAGGGGTCGGCAATATCCGGAGCAACCCCTTCGCTGCCACCTATGTGACGATCCTCGGCCTATATCTCACACCGAGCCGGAACGTCTCGGCGAATGCCACGGCACAGGCCCTGATCGTCGATGTGCGCAACGGCTATCCTTACGGCTATGCCACGGTCTTCGTGGAAGATGCGGCCTTCAGGCTGTCGACCTGGGCGAATGACGAGGAAGCCAAGAGGGAGGCCACGCAGGACGCCAAGACCGCGGTTGCCTTGGCGCTTGTACCGGAGGTCGAGGCGATGGCGCGCGATCTGCGCCGGCAAGTCGCCGAGATAGCGCCGGCGTCGCCTTAGCCGTTGTCCCCCCGCGCCACCTTGATCTCGGCGGTCGAGGCCTGCGCCAGGAGGCGCGAATCGTTGGCGATGGTGACGAAGTTGAAGCCCTTTTCGATCTTGTCGCGGGCCGAGGCGCCGGAGGGGCAGTGGATGCCGGCGCCGAGGCCGCGCTCGCGGGTTTTCTTGACGATGGTGTCCACGGCCTCGACCACGTTCGGCGCCACGGGCTCCGGGTTGGGCGGGTTGCCGAGGCTGATGGCGAGGTCGTTGGGGCCGACATAGATGCTGTCGAGGCCGTCGACGGCCAGGATCTCGTCAAGATTGTTCAGTGCCTGCTCGGTCTCGATCATGGCCATGGTCGTGATCGTGCCGTTGGCTTCCGCCGCATAGTCCGGGCCGCCATAGAGCAGGCCGCGCGCCGGGCCGAAGCTGCGATAGCCGGCGGGCGCATAGCGGCAGGCGCCGACGAAGCGCTCGCACTCTTCCGCCGTGTTGATCATCGGGCAGATGATGCCGTAGGAGCCCGCATCGAGCAGCTTCATGATCGCTGCCGGGTCGTTCCACGCCACGCGGGCGAACGGCGTCGGCGCGTAGGCCGACATGGCGCCGAACATGGCCACGGCATCGGGAAAGTCGACCATGCCGTGCTGGGTGTCCACGGTTACGCTGTCATAGGGCGTATTGGCCATGGTCTCGGCGCTGAAGGTGTTGGGGATCGCCAGCCAGCCGTTGACCACGGCGCCGCCATCCGCCCAGATCGACTTGACCCGGTTCTCGCGCATCGCTCGTCCTCTCTTGTTGCTCAGTCCAGCGAGATCTCGCCGGGAATCTCGGTTTCCAGCGCCACGTCGCCGATCGTCAGGCGCGCGCTCACCGCCAATGTCTCGTTGCCCTGCAAGCGCCCCTCGGCAATCGCCTGGCGCACCGCCTGCTCGATCTCCCGCTGGCTGGTCACGCCCACGGTCTTGAGGAACTTGCGGATGCTCATGTTGAAAGCGTCTTCATTCATCTTCGTCTCCTTATCCGGCTTGGAGGGAATTGTCCAAGGTGATAAGCCCTCCGGCGAAGGAGAATAGCCTATCGCGACGACGCTGCTCAGTGCCGACGACCTTGCCTGCCGGCGGGGGGAGAGACTGGTGTTCGCCGGCCTCTCGTTCGCGCTCGGGCCGGGCGAGGCGCTGGTGCTGCGCGGACCCAACGGTAGCGGCAAGTCGAGCCTGCTGCGCCTGCTCGCGGGCCTGCTGCGGCGTGAGGCCGGCAGCCTGCGCTGGCAGGGCCAGGACGTGGACGCGGACCGCGAGGCCTGGCGCGCCGCCTTCGCTTTCGCCGGTCATGCGGACGGCATCAAGCCGCCTTTGACCGTGCGCGAGAACGTCGCCTTCTGGGCCGAGATGGCGGGCTCCGGCACGGACCGCGTGGCCGAGGCGCTTGAGCGTTTCGCCATCACGCCGCTGGCGGAGGTGCCGGTGCGCTTTCTCTCCGCCGGGCAGAAGCGCCGCACGGGCCTCGCCCGCCTGGTTGCCGCGCCGCGCACGATCTGGCTGCTCGACGAGCCGAGCGTCGGCTTGGACGCGGCGGCGACAACAAGCCTCGCCGCCCTGATGGCCGAGCACCGCGCCGGCGGCGGCATGATTATCGCCGCCACCCATATCGAGCTCGGCCTCGAAGACGCCGCCGAACTGGTGCTGACATGAGCGCTTTCCTGGCCCTCATTCGTCGCGACCTGGCGCTGGCCTGGCGCCGCGCCAGCGAGATCGTCGCCGTGGTCACGTTCTTCGTGCTGGCCATCGTGCTCTTTCCCCTGGGCGTCGGGCCGGACCTCGCCATCCTGGCACGGATCGCCGCCGGCACCATCTGGGTCGCCGCGCTGCTTGCCGCCATGCTCTCTCTCGACCGGCTGTTTCTCGCGGATCACGACGACGGCAGCCTGGATCTCCTGATGGTCTCGCCCCTGCCGCTCGAGGCCATGGTGCTCGCCAAATGCTGCGCCCATTGGTTGACCACGGGTCTGCCTTTGATCGTCTGCGCGCCCGCTCTCGCAATTTTGATAAATCTGCCCTGGTCGGGCTTCGGCACGCTGGTGCTGGCCATGGCGCTGGGCACGCCGACGCTGAGTCTGGTCGGCGCCATCGGCGCAGCGCTGACCGTCGGCGTGCGCCGCGGCGGCACATTGGTGCCGCTCCTGGTCTTGCCCTTGGTCATCCCCGTGCTGATATTCGGGGTGGGCGCGGTCGAAGGCGCCATTGCCGGCGCCAGCGTATCGGGTCAGTTGATGATCCTTGCCGCGGCGCTGCTGGTGGCCCTGGTTCTGGCGCCTTTTGCGGCCGCTGCCGGCTTGCGGTTGGCGGCGGAATAGCGATAGGTAAGGGCATGGCCTGGACGCTTCATAGGTTCGCCAATCCCGCACGATTTATGCGGTTATCCGCCGTGCTGCTGCCCTGGGCGGTGGGCATCACGCTGCTCACCCTGGCGGCCGGGCTATACATGGCGCTGTTCGCCTCGCCCGCCGACTACCAGCAGGGCGAGACCGTGCGCATCAT
>CAZKTK010000012.1:0-20615 GCA_964555535.1 uncultured Rhodospirillaceae bacterium | reverse complement strand
CCCGTTCCTGATGACGCGCCTGCTGGCACCTTCGATGGCATCACGCGGCTGGGGTCGGGTGGTGAACATCACCACCAGCTTCTTCACCATGCTCAACGAGGGCTTCGCACCCTATGGCCCGACCAAGGCGGCGCTGGAAGCTGCAACCGCGATATGGGCCAAGGAGTTCGCCGACACCGGGGTCGGTATCAATGTCGTGGTGCCCGGCGGCCCGACGGATACCCGTATGGTGCCACAGTCTTTGACCGGATCGCGCGATGTGCTGATACCCGTGGCGGCCATGGTCGGCCCCGTGCGATGGCTCGCGAGCGGCCTTTCCGACGGCATAACAGGCAAGCGCTTCATCGGCGCCCTATGGGACACGGATTTGGCCCCGGCAGAGGCCGCAGAGGCGGCGGGCGCGCCAGCCGCCTGGCCCGATCTGGCCGCCAACATTGTTTGGCCGGGTGCGTAATTGTGCTTTCCGTACCGCTTACCCATTGACCCGGGGGGGCAATCGACCCACCTTCATTGACAAAATGAACTCGGATGGAGTGAAAAATGGGCGAGTCGGGCGAGGAGCAGGCGTTGAACATATTGGTCGCTGAAGACAATCAGGTGAACCAATTGCTGATGGCGTCACTGCTCAAGAAGCTCGGGCATCAGTTCGACCTGGTCGGCGATGGTGCCGCCGCTGTCGAAGCGGTGCAGAACAAGCAGTATGATGTGGTGCTCATGGACGTGCAGATGCCCGGAGTCGATGGCGTCGAGGCGACCCATCGCATCCGCAAACTTGACGGTCCCGCCCAGGAAACGCCCGTCATTGCGCTGACCGCCAATGCCATGGCCGGCGATCGCGAACGCTATCTCGCCGCCGGCATGAACGGCTATGTCTCAAAGCCCATCGATCTCGGGGAACTGACGTCAGCGATCGACAGCGTGGCGCGCATCTGACGCGCCCCAATTTCGCCACCGAAATTCCATCTGACAGCCTGCATCGGCGCATAGTTCCGCCGACTTCCTGTCGCACCCTCTTCGTCCCGGTCATTGGCGACCGCCCACGAAGGGGGAGATCATGCCCACCCACATTTCGCTGCCCGCGGCGATAGGCTACGCCTGCGCCGCCATCGTCGTTACCGTCTTCCTCGCGCCATCCGTGGCAGCCACGCCATTGGCCGAGTTGCCGATCGCAGGCCAGGAACCCCCTGGCAGCGGCAGCCTCTTGTTGCGCGGACAAGCCGCGGGGCCCTCCGACACGTTCCATGTCGCGCCGCTGCTCGCCACCGAGGCATCCATCGAGGTTGGCGGGCTCGTTGCCCGCGCCACCGTGCGCCAGCACTTTCACAATACGAGCGACGATTGGGTCGAGGGGCTCTACATGTTCCCCCTGCCGGAGAGCGCCGCGGTCGACGGCCTGCGCATGCGCATCGGCGCACGTGTCATCGAAGGCCATATCCACGAGCGCGCGGAGGCCCGCCGCCTTTACGAAGAAGCGCGCGACCAGGGCCGCAAGGCGAGCCTGCTGGAATCCGAGCGCCCCAATATCTTCACCACCTCGGTGGCCAATATCGGCCCTGACGAGAGCATTGTCGTCGAAATCGAGTACCAGCAGGTGCTGCGATACGATGCCGGCGCCTTCGAGCTGCGTTTTCCCATGGTCGTCGGCCCGCGCTATGTCCCGGCACCGGTGGCCAGCGTCAACCTTGGCGACGGCGGCTGGGCGATGCGGCCGACTGTCCCCGGGGCCGGTCGCATCTCGGCGCCGGTTCTCCATCCCGAAGAAGGCAAAATCAACCCAGTCAGCCTGACGCTGACCCTGGCGCCGGGCTTCCCCGTCACCGGCATCGAGAGCCTCAACCATGCGGTCGATCTCGACAGCAACGAGAACGGCGCCACGGTCGTGACCCTGGCTGACGGTGTGGTGCCCGCCGACCGCGATTTCGTGCTCGGCTGGCGTCCGGATGTCGGCAATGCGCCGCGCGCGGGCTTGTTCGCTGAAGCCGTCGGCGATGAGACCTATCTACTCGCCATGCTGCTGCCGCCGGACCCCGACGCTGCGGACGCGATTCCCCCGGCACCGCCGCGGGAACTCATCGTCGTGCTCGACATTTCCGGCTCCATGGGCGGCTCTTCGATCCACCAGGCCAAGGCGGCAGCTGCCCTGGCGGTCTCCAGGCTCGACGCGGACGACCACCTCAACGTCATCGTCTTCAACAACAACGCCGGGGGCCTGTTTCCCGCACCGCGCATAGCTTCGGCTGAGAACAAGGCCACGGCCCAGGTATTCATCGAAGGCCTGCAGGCGAGTGGCGGCACCAATATGGCGCCGGCCCTGGAAATGGCATTGCAGGGCAGCGCCGCCGCCGGCTCCCTGCGCCAGGTCGTTTTTCTCACCGACGGTGCCGTCGGCAATGAAAGCTATCTGTTCGAGCTCATCGACCGCCAGCTCGGCGCGACGCGCCTGTTCACCATCGGCATCGGCTCGGCGCCGAACAGCTACTTCATGGCCAAGGCCTCGGAGACCGGGCGCGGCACATACACCCATATCGGCAACACCAGCGAAATCGACGAGCGCATGGCGGCACTGTTCGCCAAGCTCGAATCGCCCACGGTCACCGACATCACACTGCTCTGGCCGGATGGCACGGCGCCGGATATGTCCCGCGCCATGGTGCCCGACCTCTATGCCGGCGAGCCCGTGGTCTTGACGGCGCGGCTTGCCAAAGCCGATGGCGAACTGGTCATCGCCGGGCGACACGCCGGTCGCGAATGGCGCGTCGGCCTCGACCTCGCCCATGCGGCGCCTGCGGCCGGGATCGGCAAGCTCTGGGCGCGCGACCGCATCGATGCGCTCTCCCATCGCGGCGGCGCCTATCTCGATCCCGCCGCCGCGCGCGAGGCCATCGTCGCTTTGGCCCTGGAACATCACCTGGTGACCAAGCACACCAGCCTGGTGGCGATCGATGTGACCCCCACCCGGCCCGACGGCACGCCATTGCTCAGCGGCAAGCTGCCGCTCAATCTGCCGGCCGGTTGGGACTACGACAAGGTGTTCGGCGAACGCTCTCTGACGCCGCAGGAAGACGCCGCGCGTGGCGGCTTCGACCTCGCCTCGGCGGAGGCACCGGCCGCCATCGGCTCGCACCGCGGCATCGGCCTGCCGCAAGGTGCGACGCCGGCGGAGCTCAACCTGCTGATCGGTCTGATGCTGATCCTCGCAGGCCTCTGGCTGTGGCGCCGCCGCGTCGCTTGAGCCACGCCGCCCTTGCCTTCCTGCTGGTCGCCATCGGCGGCTGGCAGGTCGGCGCCGGCGGCTGGATCCACGCCAAGGCCTGGCTTGCCCAGCGCCTGCTCGCCGCGGCCTGGCACGAGGCGGCGGCGAACGGCGCAGCGGTCAAGCCATGGCCCTGGGCCGATACCGCGCCGCTCGCACGCTTGCGGGTGCCCGCGCACGGCATCGATCAGATCGTGTTGGCCGGGGGCAGCGGCGCGACCCTCGCCTTCGCCCCCGGGCACGTGCATGGTTCCGCGGCGCCCGGCGAGCCCGGCCTCAGCCTTATCGGCGGCCACCGCGACACCCATTTTTCGTTTCTGGAAAACGTCGCGGCAGGCGACTGGTTGACCATCGAGACCGGCGACGGACGCATACAGCCCTACCGCATCACCGAAACGCGCATCGTCGATTCCCGCGAGACCCGCCTCGATCCCGCCGGCGCCACGCCGGCACTTGCCCTGGTGACATGCTATCCGTTCGATGCCATCGCGCCCGGCGGCCCGCTGCGCTATGTCGTGCTTGCCGAAGCCGGCGGGTAGACCAATCGCAGCGCTTCCGGAAGGGCACGCACTGCCACCGGTAGCCGGGCAACGATATCGCCATCCGCATGGACCGGATCGCCCTCCGGTCCGTCGATCTCGACGCGGCCGACCAATGGCGCAACTTTTCCTTCCCGCCGCCCATAGGCACCGCTGAACAGGCGCACGCCCGCCGCGACCGCTCCCAAGGCGCCGGCGCCGTCCACGGCACAAAGCGCAAGCCCGTCCTTTTCCAGCCCGGCTGTCGGCGCCAGCACGTGCCTGCCGCCATAATGACGCGCATTGGCCAACACCAGCGAGGCAGCGATGCCTTCGCCCTCGGCTGTGCGATAGCGATAGCCGGGGAAGGAAAAGTCGAACAGGCGCTGCGCGAATGACCAGGCATAGGCGCCCTTGCCGATGCGGCGCTTGAGTCCGCCATCAACGCCTGCCACCACATGGGCGTCGAGACCGATACCCGCCATCAGCAAGAAGCGCCTGCCGGAGACGTCGCCCACGGTTATCGGCCGGGCATCCCCCGCAAGTGCCGTTTCTGCAACAGCATCTGCGGTCAAGCCGATCTCATGAGCCAGAACGTTGGCCGTGCCCAGCGGCAGGATCGCCAGCTCCGGCGGAGACGCGAGCCAGGCCATGCCGTTGACCACTTCGTTGATCGTACCGTCGCCGCCGGCCACCAGCAGGCGGTCAACCCTATCGCCTGCAAGTGCCGTCGCCAGCCTGCCGGCATCGCCAGGGCCGGTCGTCTCGGCAATCGACGGCTCACAGCCTCCCGCCCGCAGCCGCTCCATCGCCACCCGGAAATGGTTCCGCCTGCGAGCCCCCGCGACCGGATTGAAGATCACTGCCATGTGCATGGCCGAAATATACAGCAGCCAGTGCGAACGATTGGATATTCTGCTTGCCATGTCGCAACTGCCCGCCCCCTTCACGGACTGGTTCGCCGCGCGAGGCTGGCAGCCCCATGCCCATCAGCGCGATATGATCGCCGCCGCCGATGACGGCGCCCACGCGCTGCTGATCGCGCCCACAGGCGGGGGCAAGACGTTGGCCGGGTTTATGCCGTCGTTGGTCGACCTCGCGAGCCGGCCGCGCGAGGGGCTGCACACCCTCTACATTTCCCCGCTCAAGGCCTTGAGCGTCGATGTGCATCGCAATCTCGAGACCCCGATCGCGGAAATGGACCTCGCCATCAGCGCCGAGACGCGCACTGGCGACACGCCGCAAAGCAAGCGCGAGCGCCAGCGGCGCAGCCCGCCCAACCTGTTGCTGACCACGCCGGAGTCCCTTGCGCTGCTGTTGTCCTATCCGGATGCGGGCGATATCTTCGCCGGCCTCGTCTGCGTGGTAATCGACGAGCTGCATGCGCTTGCGGACAACAAGCGCGGCGACCAGCTTGCCTTGTCTCTGAGCCGGCTTACGACATTGGCGCCCGAGGCCCGGCGGGTGGGATTGTCGGCAACGGTGCCGGACCCGCAAGCGCTGATGGCCTGGCTGTCGCCGACTGCGGAGCCCTCGCCTGTGCGCCTCGTCGAGACCCACGATGAGACAGCGCCCAACATCTCCATCCTGGTGCCTGAGGAAGCGGCCATGCCCTGGTCGGGACACTTGGCGGTGCGCACACTGCCCGCCGTCTATGAGCGCATTCTTGAAGCGGGCACGACGATCGTTTTCGTCAACACCCGCGCCCAGGCGGAGCTTGCCTTTCACGAACTCTGGCGCCTCAACACCGACAACCTTGCCATTGGCCTGCATCATGGCAGTCTCGAAGTGGAGCAACGTCGGCGCACCGAGGCGGCCATGGCCGCGGGCAAATTGCGCGCCGTGGTCGCCACGTCATCCCTCGATCTCGGCATAGACTGGGGTGCCGTCGATCAGGTGATCCAGGTCGGTGCGCCGAAAGGCGTCAGCCGCCTGATCCAGCGCGTCGGGCGCGCCGGCCACCGCCTGGACACCCCGAGCCGCGCCATCCTGGTGCCCGCCAACCGTTTCGAGTATCTCGAATGCCTGGCCGCCCTCGACGGCGTGCGGGAACGCACCCTCGACGGCATGGCTATGGTCCCGGGCGGCCTCGACGTGCTGGCCCAACATATTCTCTGCTGCGCCTGCGCCGCCCCATTCGACGCCGATGCCTTGTTCGCCGAGGTGCGCCGCGCCGCACCCTATGCCGAGTTGTCGCGCGAAGATTTCGATGCCACGCTCGCCTTCGTCGCCCACGGCGGCTACGCGCTTCGCGCCTATGAGCGCTATCGCCGGCTCAGGCAGGACCGCGACGGGCGCTGGCGTATTGCATCGGCCGCGGCGACGCGGCGTGTGCGGACACAGATCGGCACCATCGTCGAATCGGTGACCATGAAGGTGCGGCTGGGCCGCGGGCGCGTGCTCGGCGAGGTCGAGGAGCATTTCGTGCTTGGCCTGGTCAAGGGCGACACGTTTCTCTTCGCCGGCCGCCTGCTGGTCTTCGAGGGCATCCGCGAAACCGAGGCCATCGCCAGTGCAGGCGCCACCGGGGAACCCAAGATTCCGGCCTATGGCGGCGGCCGCCTGCCCCTCAGCTCCCACCTCGCCGAGCGCGTGCGAGCCATGCTGGCGACATCGGCGGACAAGCACGACTGGCCAGCACCGGTGGACGACTGGCTCAGTCACCAGCGCGAGGCATCGGTTCTACCGGGCCCGGACGATTTGTTGATCGAGACCTTTCCGCGCGGCGAGAAGCATTTCCTGGTCGCCTATTGCTTCGAGGGCCGCAATGCCCACCAGACCCTCGGCATGCTGCTGACACGGCGCATGGAACGTGCCGGCTTGGCCCCGCTCGGCTTTGTCGCCACGGACTACGTGATCGCCGTTTGGAGTGCCCATCCCGCATCGGAGACGGACATCGCCGCCCTGTTCGCCGCGGACATGCTCGGCGACGACCTCGAGGAATGGATGGCGGAATCTTCCCTGCTGCGGCGCACCTTCCGCAATGTCGCCGTGATTGCCGGGCTCATCGAGCGCGACTGGCCCAGCCAGCGCAAGACACGGCGGCACATGACCGTCAACGCGGACTTGATCTATGACGTGTTGCGCCGCTATGAGCCGGATCATGTTCTGCTGCGCGCCACACGGGCCGATGCTGCCCGCGGCCTTACCGATATCCACCGGCTCGGCGACATGCTGGCGCGGGTGAAGGGACGCATCCGCTTTCGCGCTCTCGACCGGGTCTCGCCGCTGGCGGTGCCCGTGCTGCTCGAGATCGGCCGCGAAAGCGTCTACGGCGAGGCGCTCGACGAACTGCTCGACGAAGCCGCGAGCGAGTTGATTGCCGAGGCCATGGCCTGATGAGCGCTTTGGAATTCAGCCTCGCCGGGGAGACCCTGCTCGCCGATATCAGCGGTGCCCTCTATTGGCCGACGCAACGGACCCTGGCCGTTGCCGACCTGCATCTGGAAAAGGGCAGCAGCTTTGCCCGCAACGGCCAATTGTTGCCGCCCTATGACAGCCGCGCCACCCTCGGTCGCCTGGCCGAGGTGATGGAGCTTTACCGGCCCGAGCGTATCATCTGCCTCGGCGACAGCTTTCATGACATGGATGCGCCGGACCGCCTCGGCGCAGAAGAGCGCCGCATGCTGGCCAGTATGGTCAAAGGACGGGAATGGATCTGGCTGGCGGGAAACCACGATCCGGGCCCGCGCCTGGACGCGTTTCGCGCGGGTCCGCTGGTCTTCCGCCACGAGGCGGCGGCGATGAGCGAACCGGGCGAGATTTCCGGTCACTTTCACCCCAAGGCACGGCTTGGCGTGCGTGGCCGCGGCGTCGGCGGTCGCTGCTTCGCGACCGATGGCACGCGTTTGATCCTACCGGCTTTCGGCGCCTATGCAGGTGGCCTTGACGTCACGGACGAAGCCGTAGCCCGGCTGCTCACATCACCGTTTCAGGTGCTTGTCGTGGGGCGGGCAAAGCTGTACGCGTTGTCCGGCGCCCAGCTCAAAACTCCCACTGCAGGCGAACGCCGATCGCGTCGATGACATCGCCTTCGCTAAGGCCGGTATCGGATTGATTGTCGATATCCGCATGCACGTAATTGACCGAGAGGCGCAACAGCGCCGTCGGATACCAGTTCAGCCCGAGCGTGATGTTGTCGGCACTACCGCCCCGTATGCCGCCGTGAACGAGATCGCCGACGCCATCGTCAAGGTCGAGGTGGCTGTATCGCAAGGCCACTTCGAAAGCGCCCCAGCCGCCGGTCTCCAGGTCGAATTCCTCGAGCGGCTGAACCCGCCACAATGTCGCGAAGCGCGAATAATAGTTTGGCGATTCCCCGGTCAGATAATAGCTCGCCTGCACATAGTAGCCGTCGAAGCTGAGGTCCTGAAATGCCGTGTCGTGCGGTCCGTTGTAGCGGTTGACGGCCAGGCGCTGATACTCGGCCTGTATGGCGAGCGAATCGTAGACCCCCAGGAACTCGAACGCGGTGTAGTAAAAGTCGTTGATGCGCGAGATGGTGCCGGTGTCGAGAAACTTGGCATCGTCGATACGCATTTCCGGGCGGGCGCTGAAACTCTCGTTGCCGCCCACTTCTCCGCGCGTAACGGTCGGCACGCGCCAATAGCCCGCGAGGCCGAAATGCAGCGCCCGTGTGCGCTCTGCGATCGGCGCCCAGGTCACCCGGCCATGCAGGCCATAGCCTTCGCTGTCGCCGCCGATCTCCTTGGCCGGAACGCCGAAAACTCCTAGGCGCAGATAATTGTGTTTGGTCCGCCGCATTACCGAGGCACCCAACGATGGCGTGCCCGTGGCATAGCCGAAAGCGCCGGATCCCATGCTCTCTTCCATGAAGGCACGGCGGCTCGAAAAGGTGGCGGCATCCAGAGGCGAGCCGATGTTCTGCTGTCCGACCATGAGCCAGACTGGGTCGAAGCCGCGATAGGCGAGCACCGCCGAGCGCAGCCCGTCCATCGGCGCATCGCCCGTATCGAAGGCATCGTGAGCTGCAAAGACAATGAAGTCGTTATGGATCAGGCCGCTCGCCAGCAAGATGCCACGGCGCGCCTTGACCCCGGCGTTGAGGTCCGGATTGATCGATTGGCGTGCAGTTCCCTGATCGCTCTGGCCGTACGTTCCGGCGTCGAACTGCATCACCATGCCGACACCGAAGTTGTAATTGCCGTCCTCGCTGCGCCAACGCGGGAATGGGCCGAAGACAGCCTTTTCCGGATTGTATTGGCTCTTCTCGGGCGTGCCGGCGTAGACGTCCTCTTCCTCCTCCGCCTGCTGTTGCTGCGCGGCGAGCGGCGCGGCAAACAGCAGCGCAAACAAAATTGCGAAGACGCGATGGTAGAATCTGGGCATGTGATGTGGCCTGTTGGTTGACGCGCCGGCGCGTGACTGAGCAAGAAGACGTGGCGGTGGATAGGATCACGCGTAACGGACACGAGTACAACGGTCAAGCCGAGCGCCTTGCAGGTGCGTTGAACCTGCTATGCTCTGGGATCGATCCTGAGCCATGAGAGACGGAGTGCCCATGAAGGCCAGACTGCTCGGCCTCGGCCTGGTCAGCGGATTGCTCGCCGGCTGCGCCCTGCTGACACCGCTGCCCAAGCCCGCCACCCTGGAACAGCGCTTGGCGCAGTTCCCAACGCGCGCCCCGGGGCTGGCAGCGCCGGTGAGCATTCGCTGGAACGACCGGCAGGTTCCCTTCATCGAGGCCGAGAGCGACGATGACGCGGCCTACGCCCTCGGCCTCGTCCATGCCCACCTTCGGCTGGGCCAGATGGAGATGCTGCGCCGTGTCGCCGCCGGGCGCATCGCCGAGATGGGCGGCCCCCTGGCGATCGATATCGACCGCGGCCTGCGCATCCTCAATTTCGCCCGCGCGGCTGAGGAGATCGAAGCCGGCATGTCCGACATCTCGCGCCGCTGGATCGAGCGCTTCGTCGCCGGCGTCAATCATTACCAGGCCGAGGTGCGCCCCCTGCCCCATGAATTCGCCGTGCTCGGCCTCGATTTGGAGCCGTGGACGACCCGCGACGTGCTGACCATCGGCCGTCTCGTCGGCAGTGACGTCAACTGGCTCGTCTGGGCCAGCATCCTCAGCTTGCGCGACCGCCCTGATTGGCCCGAACTCTGGACCCGGCTGGTAAGCAACGGCGTCGCCTCGCTGCCAAGCTTCGAAGGCGACGGCGATCTGGCCCTGCTCGACGAACTGTTCGGTGGCCTCAGCAAATCCGGCAGCAACAGTCTGGCGATTGCGCCGGGCCACACCAACAGCGGCGCTGCGATCATGGCCAACGATCCCCATCTTGGCATCCTGCTGCCCAACACCTGGCTCATCGTCGGCCTTATCTCGCCGTCCTATCACGTGGTCGGCCTGACCGCGCCCGGCCTGCCGCTGTTCGCCATCGGCCGGAACCCGTGGATCGCCTGGGGCGGCACCAACATGCGCGCCGCCTCGAGCGAATTGTGGCAGGTAACGGACGACACGACGCTCACCACGCGCGAAGAAGCCATTGCCGTTCGCTGGTGGCCCGACAGCAGCCTTCAGGTTCGCGAGACGCCGCATGGCCCCGTGATCTCGGATGCACCCGTGTTCGAAGACGTAACGGTTCCCGACCTGGCCCTGAAATGGACGGGCCACCAGGCGAGCGACGAGATCGGGGCCATGCTGGGCGTCGCTCGCGCCGAGAACTTCCGCGAGTTCCGCTCGGCCTTCGACAGTTTCGCCGTGCCCGGCCAGAACATGCTCTATGCCGACGCGGCCGGCAATATTGGCCAGGTGATGGCCGTTCGCCTGCCCCAGCGCGATGGCGAGCAACCACCCGACGTGATCCTCGCCGCGGCCGAGCGCAACGGCGCCTGGCAGGCCATGCGCAGCGCCGGCGACCTGCCCTTCAGCCTTAATCCAGAGCAGGGCTATCTGGTCTCGGCCAACAACCGACCAGCGGATACAGGGCTCGGCATCGGCTATTTTTTCTCCCCCGACGATCGCATCCTGCGCATGCGCGAATTGCTGAGCGACGGCCCGGTCGGCGTCGACGCGGTCAAGGCGCTGCAGCAGGACGTCCATATGCCGTCATCCGTGGCGTTGAGGGATGTCTGGCTGGCCAAGCTCGACGAGGCGGGGCTCGGCGATGGGCCGGCCATCGCCGCAATGTGCGACTGGGATGGCGAATACCGAACCGATTCCAGGGGCGCGGTCGCCTTCGAGCAGTTCCGCGACGGCTTCACGGAAAGCTTCTACGCGCTCACTTTCGGCGATACGGACTGGCAGGCCTTTGCCAATGTCAGCCGCATCAAGACCCTGATGCTGGAAGACATCCGCCATGCCCCGGTCGAACAGTTGCGCAACTCGCTCGAGGCCGGCCTCGCCCGCATCGCCGAGAACGGCGACATCGCCGACTGGGGCGACATGCACCGCCTGCGCCTGTCCCATCCCCTGGCCAACCTGCCGCTGATCGGCGGGCGCTACCGCTTCTCGGATATCGGGGTCGGCGGCAGCACTGACACCATCATGAAAACCGCCCATTCGACCACGGCGGAACGCCATGCCGTGCGCTACGGCTCCAACGCCCGTCACGTCTCGGACATGTCGGACATGGACGAGAACTATTTCGTGCTGCTCGGCGGCCAGGACGGCTGGATCAACAGCACCAGCTTCGTCGACCAGTTGGCCCTGTGGCAGGATGGCACCTATCTGCGCATCCCGCTGCGCCGAGAGAGCGTGCGCGAGGCCTTCCCCCATCAGACCGCCACCAAGCCCTGATGCTCGACGCGACGCCGCTGCTGCGCCTCTATGCGCGCCATCGCGGGCGCCGGTTGGCCAGCCTCGACCCGGTCGCGACACAGCTTGCGCAAATGCGCGGTCTGGTACGGGCGGCGCGCGACACGCGCTTCGGCCGCGATCATGGCTTCGAAGAGATCGAGACCGTTGCGGACTTTCAGGCCAGGGTGCCACTGAGACATTATGACGACTTCTGGCAGACCTACTGGCAAGACGCCTTTCCGCGCCTGAACGACCTGACCTGGCCCGGTCCCATGCCCTATTTCGCCGTCTCGTCCGGCACCACGCAAGGCACCACCAAGTACCTTCCCGTCAGCGAGGCGATGGTGGCGTCGAACCGCAAGGCGGCCGCCGATTTGCTTGTGCACCACATTGCCAATCGCCCCCACAGCCGCTTACTCGCAGGGCGAAGCTTCATGCTCGGCGGCAGTGTCGATCTGGTCGAGGAGGCACCGGGCGTGATGAGCGGCGACCTGAGCGGAATTGCCGCCCGCACCATGCCCTGGTGGGCCCGCCTGCGCAGCTTCCCGCCGCGCGAGCTGGAAGCAATTTCCGACTGGGAGGAGAAGATCGAACGCTTCGCTCAGGCGGCACTCGATGCCGATATCCGCGCCATCGGCGGGGTGCCGAGCTGGATGCTGATCTTCTTTGAAAAACTGGCTGAACTGAAGGGCGAAACTTCGTTTCATATCAATATGCTGGATGAGAATTTCGAACTTCTTATCCATGGCGGCGTCAACTTCGATCCCTACCGCGACCGCTTCGCGCAACTTCTTGAAAACTCAAGCGCCAAGACTCGCGAGGTCTATCCCGCCAGCGAGGGCTTCTTCGCCATCGCCGATCGCGGCGACGGCGACGGCATGCGGCTCAATCTCGACCATGGTCTGTTCTATGAATTCGTGCCCGTGGACGAACTCGACAAAGCCAATCCGACGCGCCGTTGGATCGCCGATGCCGACCTCGATGCCGACTACGCCCTGGTGGTTTCCAGCTGTGCCGGCCTCTGGGCCTATGTGGTGGGCGACATGGTGCGGCTGATCGAGCGAACGCCGCCGCGGGTTCTGATGACCGGCCGCACCGCGCATATGCTGTCCGCCTTCGGCGAGCACCTGATCGGCGAGGAGATCGAGGCGGCGGTGGCAGATGCCGCGCACACGATCGGCACCACCGTGACCGATTACGCCGTCGGCAGCCTCTTCCCGGACGAGGGCACTCCACGCGGCGGCCACCTCTATGTCGTAGAGTTCGAGGCACCACCGACCGCCGACCAACTGGAACGCTTCGCCTTAGCGCTCGACCGCCATCTCCGCGAGACCAACGAGGACTACGCCGCCCACCGCGCCGAGGGCTTCGGCCTCGACGCCCCGCGCCTGCGCCCGATCCCGCATGGCACCTTCGCCGCCTGGATGAAACATCGCGGCAAGCTCGGCGGCCAGCACAAGGTGCCCCGCGTGATCAACGACCAGGCCTTGTTCGCCGATCTGCTCGCCTTTACTGCCCGGGATTGAAGTAGTCCTTGGTGCCGCGAGCATCAACGGCATCGGCGAGGCGGCCGAGGGCGTGGACGTAGGCGGCGGTGCGCATGTCGATGCCTTTCTCCTGACGCACCGACCAGATGCGCTCGGCCTCGGGCTCCAGAGCGTCGGCGAGACGGCGCTGCACTTCCCCCTCATCCCAGTAGAAGCCGGACTTGTTTTGCACCCACTCGAAATAGGACACCGTCACCCCGCCGGCATTGACAAGAATATCGGGCACCACGACCTTGCCTGCCTCAGCAAGTTGCCCGTCCGCCTCGGGCGAGGTGGGGCCATTGGCGAGCTCGAGGATCACCGAGGCTTGAATGGCGCTGGCATTGTCCGTGGTGATCTGGTTCTCGAGCGCCGCCGGAATCAACACATCGCAGTCGCAGGTCAGCAGACCCGCATTGTCTGTCTCGGCCGCGAAACCCGCGAGACTACCGCTCTCGCTCTTGTGCGCCATGGCCGCGTAGGGATCGATGCCATTCTGATCGACCACGGCCGAACGCGAGTCGGAAAGCCCGACGATACGATAGCCGTCGTCATGCAGCAGCCGCGCGCAATGATAGGCGGCATTTCCGAAGCCTTGCAGCGCCACACGCGACTTGCCGGGTGCAATGCCGAGTTCATTCTCCAGGCGCTTGAGTACAAGGAAGCCGCCACGGCCGGTCGCGTCGTCGCGGCCCAGCGAGCCGCCGAGCGCCAAGGGCTTGCCGGTGATCACCGCAGGTGTCGGCGCGTCGGCCATCTTGCTGTACTCATCGGCCATCCAGGCCATGACGATGCCGTTGGTGTACATGTCCGGCGCCGGCACATCCCGGTCTGGCCCGATGAAGCGCGCGAAGGCCTGCACATAGGCGCGGCTGAGGCGTTCCAACTCGGTGCGCGAGAGCGCCTTGGCATCGACCGCCACGCCGCCCTTGCCACCGCCGTAAGGGATATTGGCGACCGCGCATTTGAAGGTCATCCAGAAGGCCAGCGTCATGACCTCGTCGATATTGACGTCCGGGTGAAAACGGATGCCGCCCTTGGTCGGCCCGCGGGTGTCGTTGTAGCGGCAGCGCCAGGCCTTGAACGAGCGCGTGGATCCGTCATCCATGCGCACATGCAACGTCGCTGCCAAGGTCTCCTTGGGATAGCGCAATTGCTCCATGACATCGTCGTGAACGTCGAGATGGCGCGCCGCCTCGTCGAGGCGTTGACGGGCGCCGGCGAACAAATGACTCATCGCGGGCCTCCTCTCCCTCTATCTCGCACCGGCCAGCATACCACCCGGAGACGGATGCTGGACGGCAAACGGCCGGCCCAGGTAATCTCGGGGCATGATCAAGGCGATGAGTTTCGACTGCTACGGCACGCTGATCGATTGGGAGAGCGGCATCCTGGCGGCATTGGCGCCGTGGCAAGCGCGGGCAGGCATCGAGTCCGAAGTCCTGCTCACCGCCTTTGCGCGCCATGAGTCCAACATCGAGGCGGCCCAGCCCGATCTGCCGTATCCGCAAGTTTTGGTCAAGGTCATGGGGGGGCTCGGCGAAGAGTTCGACACCGAGGTCAGCGACCACGAGGCGCGGGCTTTCGGCGCGTCCGTCGGCGACTGGCCGGCCTTCCCCGACAGCGCCGCGGCGCTGGCCGATCTTAAGCGGAATTTCGAGCTGGCAATCCTGTCGAATGTCGACCGTGCCAGCTTCGCCCGCACCAATGCGCGCCTGGGCGTTACGTTCGACCTCATCTGCACGGCCGAGGACATCGGCAGCTACAAGCCGGCGAAGGCGAATTTCGACTACCTGCTGGCACGCCTCGAGGAAAGGGGCATCGCGCCCGGCGAGCTGCTGCACGTGGCGCAAAGCCTCTACCACGACCACACGCCGGCGCTCGCCATGGGGTTGCAGACCGTCTGGATCGACCGCCGCGCGGGCAAGTCCGGCGGCGGCGCGACCCTCGCAGCCGCCCCGGATCTGCGCATCAGCAACCGCTACGAAAGCATGGCGGAGCTGGCCGCGGCGTTTTCCGCCGGGCAGGGTTGAACCGGCGCCATTCCCACCTGAAAGCGCCCGTGATAGGGTCTGGCGCCGTCAACCTATCGAGCCGACCAGGAGGCATCATGCCGGGCGATTTCGCACCCCAATATCAACCGAAAGCCAAGGCCGTGGCACCGCTTGCCATGCTTGGCGAAAACGGCAAGCTCAAACGCGGTGCCGAACCCGAGCTGTCGGACGAACAGGCCCTCGAGGGCCTGCGCCAGATGATGCTGGGCCGCGCCTTCGACGAGAAGTGTCTGAGCCAACAGCGCCAGGGCCGGCTCGGCACATTCGCACCCGTATTCGGCCAGGAAGCGGCGATGATCGGAACCGCGCTGGCCATGGACCCGGCAAAGGACTGGGCGGTGCCGCAATATCGCGAGTTCTCCGTGCAGCTCAGCCAGGGCATTCCGATGCTGTCTACGATCCTCTATCGCCGCGGCCATCCCGACGGCGGCATCATTCCGGACGGCGTCAGGGTGATGGCGACGCAGGTCTCGCTCGCGGCGCAGATCCCGCACGCCGTCGGCCTCGGCTGGGGCATGAAGCTGAAAGGCGAGGACGGCGTCGCGGTGGCCTTCTTCGGCGAGGGCTCATCATCCGAAGGCGATTTTCACGAATCCTGCAATCTCGCTGGTGTTGTCGATGCCCCGGTGGTCTTCCTGCTGCAGAACAACCAGTGGGCCATCTCGACGCCGCGCGCCATCCAGACCAGCGGCGCCGATTTCGCCTCGCGCGGACCGGCCTACGGGTTTCCCGGCGTCTCGGTGGACGGCAACGATCTCTTCGCCATGCACAAGGTGATGTCCGACGCGATCCGCCGCGGGCGCGAAGGCAAAGGCGCCACCTTGGTCGAGGCCGTCACCTACCGCATGGGCATGCACACCACGGCCGACGACCCGACACGCTATGTCGACCCCGCCGAGCGCGAGCGCTGGGCCAAGAAGGACCCCATTATCCGGGTACAGAAATACCTCGCCGCACAGGGCCTGTGGGACGACGACAGGGCCGGCGAATGGGAGGCGGCAATCCACGACCAGGTCGAGGAGGCCTTCGCCCAGGCCGATGCCTACCCGGCACCGAAAGCGGAGGCGATCTACGAACACGTCTTCGCCGAAATGACACCTACCCTGTCCCGCCAGCGCGCGGAACATCTCGGCGCGGAGGGCTGATGCCATGGCGAAGATGAACATGGTCGAGGCCATTCGCGAAGGCCTCAAGCAGGAGATGGGTCGCGACGAGACCGTCATGCTGATGGGCGAGGATGTGGGACATTTGGGCGGGGTCTTTCGCGCCACGGATGGCCTGCAGCAGATGTACACATCGAAGCGCGTGGTCGACACCCCGCTTGCCGAGAGTGTCATTGCCGGCTCCGCACTGGGCCTGGCGCTGACCGGCTGGCGCCCCGTGGTGGAGATACAGTTCCTGGGCTTCACCCAGCAATGTTTCCACCAGATCAACCAGCAGATCTCGCGCACCCGCTTTCGCACGCGCTCCACGCATTGCGCGCCGATCACCATCCGCTCGCCCTTCGGCGGCTGCGTGCGCACGCCGGAGTTCCATAGCGATTCGATGGAGCAGACCTTCGCCCAGTCCTCGGGCCTGAAGGTGGTTATGCCCGCCAACCCCTACGACGCCAAGGGCCTGCTCGCACAAGCCATTCGCGACGACGACCCGGTGCTGTTTCTGGAACCGTTGCGCGGCTATCGGCTGATCACCGGCGAAGTGCCGCTCGAGGAATACACAATTCCCTTCGGAGAGCTGGCGACCTTGCGCGAAGGCAGCGACATCACGCTCATTGCCTGGAGCGCGGCGGTTCCCGTCGCCGAGAAGGCGGCGGAGCTGGCAGCCGAGAAAGGCATCAGCGCCCATGTCGTGGATCTGCGCACCCTGGTGCCACTCGACGAGGAAGGCATCGTCGCCGCGGTCGAACGCACGGGGCGTTGCGTCGTGGTGCACGAATCCCAGGCCACGGCGGGCTTCGGGGCCGAAGTGCTTACCCTGCTACAGGAACAGGCCTTCTATTCCCTGGAGGCGCCCATGCGCCGGGTCACGGCGCCGGATGCACCCTATCCCATGCCCGGCATCGAGGACTACTTCATCCCCGATGCGGACCGGGTGCTTTCCGTCATCGAAGAAGTGATGGCCGACCAATGAGCGATTTCACATACAACCTGCCCGATGTGGGCGAAGGGCTGAGCGAGGGCGAGATCGTGCATTGGCATGTCGCGCCAGGCGACGCGGTCACGGCGGACCAAATCATCGTCGATGTGCAGACCGACAAGGCGGTGGTCGAGATTCCGGCGCCCGTCGCCGGGGTCATGAAATCCCTCGGCGGCAATCCCGGCGACATGCTGCCGGTCGGCGCCATGCTGGCGGTGATCGAGACCGAAGGCGCGGCGCCCGCCGCTCCTGCCGCCGCGGAACCGGTTCCCGAGCCGGAAGCGCCCAAGCCGGCGGCAGCGCCGGCACCGGCGGCGCAAAAGTCGGGCAAGCGCCCCCTGGCCAGCCCGGCAACGCGAAAGCTTGCGGCCGAGCTCGGTGTCACGCTCAGTGACATCGCCGGCAGCGGGCCGAACGGCCGCATCACCAAGGACGACGTAGAGCGGGCAGCCGCCGGCGGCACGCCGGCTGCCTCCGTAACGGCGCCAGCATCGATGCCGACACCGGCCGCTCCCGTCATCGCCCCGCCGGCGGGCGAGGATCGTGTCGAGCCCCTGCGCGGCCTGCGCCGCCAGATCGCCAACTCGATGGCAACGGCCTGGCGCGATATCCCGCATATCCTCACATCCCACGAGATCGATGCCACCAACCTCGTCGCCGCCCGCGCGGCGCTCAACGAGGAGCTTGCCGGCGACGGCATCAAGCTCAGCTACCTACCGCTGTTCGTCAAAGCCTGCGTCGGCGCGCTCAAGCGCTTCCCCGCTTTCAATGCCAGCCTGGACATGGAGCGCCAGGAGATCGTCTATCGCCACCGCTACAATGTGGGCATCGCCACTGCGACGCCGGACGGCTTGATCGTGCCGGTGGTGCATGATGCCGACCGCAAGTCCGTGGTCGATATCGCCCGCGACATCGAGGCGTTGGCGGAAGCGGCACGCGCGCGCAAGGTGACCGTCGAGCAGCTTCAGGGCGGCACCTTCACCATCTCCAACTATGGCAGCTATGGCGGCACGTTCGGCACGCCGATCATCCGCCCGCCCGAGGTCGCTATCGCCGGCTTCGGCGCCATTCGCGATGCCGTGGTACCGGTCGATGGCGCCCCCGCCGTGCGCCCCAACCTGACGCTCGTGGTCTCGTGCGACCATCGCCTGAACGATGGCGAGCATCTCGGGGCCTTCAGCGCCACCATTGCGGCCTATCTCGCCGACCCCGTGCGTCTGCTCGGCCAAGCCTGATGGTCGTCGGTCAGATCGAGGATCCGCTCGACTTCGCCGTCGTCGGCGCCGGTCCGGGCGGCTACGCGGCGGCACTCCGCGCAGCCCAACTTGGCCGCAAGGTGACCTTGATCGACCGCGACGGCGTCGGCGGGGTCTGCCTGCGCGTCGGCTGCATCCCCTCCAAGGCGCTGATCGAAGCCGCGGAGCTGGCGCAGCGCACGCGCGACGCGGCGGATATGGGAATCGATGCCACGCTGAACGCTGTCGACATGCCGCGCATCCAGGCCTGGAAGGGCGAGGTGGTCTCGGGCCTGACAGATGGCGTGCGCCGTCTCCTCAAACAGGCCGATGTCGAGATCGCCAAGGGCGACTTCCACTTCACCGGCGCCAAGACAGGTGTCATCGCGGCGGATGACGGGCAGCCCCGCTTCGTACGCTTCGAGGACCTGGTGCTGGCCACCGGCTCGCGCCCCGTGGCGCTCGGCGACCTGCCCGTCAACGACAACACCATTGTCGATTCCAGCGGCGCCCTGGCGCTCGACCGGGTGCCAAAAACCATGGCGGTGATCGGCGGCGGCTATATCGGTTTGGAGATCGGCACCGCTTTTGCCAAGCTCGGCGCCAAGGTCACCATTGTCGAAGCGGAAGGGCGTGTCCTGCCAACCATGGATGCGCATTTGACACGGCTGGTGCCACGGCGTCTCAAGACCCTCGGCATCGAGCTCAAGCTCGGCACCCGGGCGCTCGGCCATTCGCGCGGCAAGCTCACCGTTACCGACGACGAGGGCGAAGCGAAGATTGCGGCGGAGGTCGTGGTGGTTGCCGTCGGCCGCCGGCCCAACACCGACAATTTGGGCCTCAACGCCGCCGACTTGAGCCTTGGCGAGGCCGGCCTGCTGGCTGTCGCCGACGACCGCCGCGTGGCGCCGCATATCGCCGCCATCGGCGACATCACGCCAGGCCGCGCTTTGGCCCACAAGGCGACCGCCGAAGCGCAGGTGGCAGCGGAGGCATTGTGCGGGCGCAACACCGCTTTCGTCGCCACCAGCGTGCCGGCGGTGGTGTTCTCCGACCCGGAGATCGCCACCGTGGGACTGAGCGAAAGCGAAGCCAAGGCCGAGGGCATCGATCCCCTTAGCGCCCGCTTTCCGCTTGCCGCTTCCGGCCGTGGCCGCACCATCAATGCCAGCGAAGGCTTCGTCGAGATCGTCGCCGACAAGGCCGACGAGCGCGTGCTCGGTGTGCACATCGTCGGCCCGCACGCCTCGGAGCTCATCGCCGAGGGCACCCTTGCCGTGGAGATGGGCGCAAGCCTCGAGGACGTGGCGCTGACCATTCACCCGCACCCGACCTTGAGCGAGCAGGTGGCCGAGGCGGCCCACCTCGCGCTTGGGCGCCCCATTCACATCAGCGCACCAAAAAAGCGAAAGAAGAGCACAGCATGAAAGTCTTCTTGACCGGGGCGACCGGCTTCATCGGCGGCTCCATCGCGGCCCACCTGAGAGCCGCCGGGCACGAGATCACAGGCCTGGTGCGCAGCCAGGCGAAAGCGGATGCGCTCGGCATGCCGGCGGTGATCGGCACGCTCGAAGACCGCGAGGTGTTGCGCGAAGCGGCGCTGCAGGCTGACGCGGTGGTCAACGCCGCCAATGCCAGCCACCGCGGCGTGGTCGAGATCTTCCTCGAGGCGCTATCGGGCAGCGGCAAGACCTATATCCAGACCAGCGGCTCGAGCATCGTCGGCGACATGGCGGGCGGCGAAGCGGGCGACGCGGTCTATGACGAAGACAGCACGATCACGCCGCTCCCGGGACGCGCCGACCGCGTGGTCATCGACGACATGGTGCGCGCCGCGGCCAATGACGGCATCCGCACCGCCATTGTCTGCCCGACACTGATCTACGGCGAGGGCCTGGGGTTGAACCCGCACAGCATGCAGGTGCCCTGGCTGTTCGCCCTGGCCGCGAAGCATGGCGGCGTGCCGCGCCATATCGGCAGCGGCGGCAATATCTGGTCGAACGTGCACATTACTGATCTCGTCGAGCTCTACCGCCTGGTCCTCGAACAGGCGCCTGCGGGCAGCTTCTATTTCGCCGAGAACGGCGAAGCGAGCATGCGGGAACTCTGCGAGGCCATAAGCCGCACCCTGGGC